>DATLZR010000105.1 GCA_035573895.1 Blastocatellia bacterium
GTGCTTGACAAACCGTTAAACCGACCGGTAACATGATGCTTCTTCTGATCACGGGCGGTTAGCTCAGTGGAAGAGCACCTGCCTTACAAGCAGGGGGTCACTGGTTCGAGCCCGGTACCGCCCACCAGATACCTTGAAAGCGGTGCGGTGGGTGGGAAAGAAGAGAGAAGCGAGCGGATTTTGTGGGAAGTAATGGTGGGGCGGTAGTTCAGTCGGTTTAGAACGCCGGCCTGTCACGTCGGAGGTCGCGGGTTCGAGTCCCGTCCGCCCCGCCATATCACCCGAGAGGAGTAATCCCCCGCGCCTTCATCATCGGCTTGCTCCTCCGATTGCTGAGAGAAAGCGAAGGCTTTCTCCCCGCCGTTAGACATCCCCATCCAGATCTTCAAATAACATGCAGAGATACAGGGACACAAGGGGACAGTTCCCCTCACTTCTGGTTGTGTCCCGAGGGTGTATTTTTTGCCCCCCTCCGGTGCACTAATAGGTTGGAGGTGATGTATTAACCATGAGAAGTCAGTACTTCAGCCGGCAAGAGGCCGAGGCAAAGATTGGCAAGCGTATCCGTAACCTTGTCCCTCTTCCGGGAATTGAGCGCGGAACCGACGGAGTTGTCATCGGTGCTGATTTCTCCGGCAAAGGGTACCGCGTAGCCGTACAATGGTGCACTCCCAGAGGGAGCCGGCCCGCCGTCGAGTTGTTCTACCGCGACGAATACTACGCATTTTTTGAAGAAAATTAGGCGGGTCACTCGATCTCTTCCCCCCGAGAAATGAGTTCTCGTTAAGGTCACGTGGGGCGTGGCCCTCAGGATCTCTCTAACACGCGATTTTAGTCGTCTTGTGGGTTGCCTGCCTGGAGTACGGGCACGGGGAACTTACGCAGCGAAGCTCTCACTGGGAATCAGCAAGGAGACTGGCCCTTGCGTGCTTCGGGGAAGCCTATAATGTCAGGCCCCTTCCGCATTCCAGGTGGCAGATGAGAATCGGTTGGGAACATTGGTGGTGCCACCTGATTCTTCTTTGGGGGCGTGGTACCGCTAGCCGGACTTGAACCGGCAGTCTCCGCCTTGAGAGGGCGGCGTGTTAGCCCGTTACACCATAGCGGCACCATCCAAAACCAGCCAAGATTCTACTCGGCCCGCCCGGTGTCGTCAACTCCCTTTACCGGGGAAGAAAGGCTGTTCTGTTGATCCGCGCGGGGGCACCAAGCGAATCCTTCGGTACACTCATTCAAAGGTGAGCGCCAATTTCCTTTTGCCAAAAATCAATTTGATTCAAAATTTCTTGGACGTATTGTCGGATATGGTATATTATAGGCCTTCCGTTGAGGTAGGCGGTGGTGTCTAACGCATTTCAAAAGTTAGGGGGGCAGGGAGGCAAAAATGACAAAAACGCTTCTTCGCGCAGAGCCCACCAAGCTCGTTTCCCTCCTCAACAATGGAGATTTCGAGCGTGCGTGGCAGCTCTGGGAATCTCTCAGACCAACGCGAGACCCTTTCCTGAAGATTCTGGGTGCAGAGATTGAGCTGTATTTCGCACGGCTCACGGAGGCACAAGCTGAGTTAAGCGACATTGATGATGTCTCGCTCGACCTGGTGAGCGGGGCGCGGTTGGCGCGTGTTCGGGGGATGATTCATTACTGGCACTTTGAATACGAACAAGCGGAAAACTACCTTCAGACAGCTTACCACGTCTATCGGTTCCTACTTCGGGACGAATATGAGACGGCGGTGACACTGTGCGATCTCGGACGACTGAGGCGGCGGCAAGGTCGTTTGCCTGAAGCTGAGCAGGCGCTCGCTGATGCCCGACGCTTCCTCCCTGCATCGGAGGGAAATCGAGCCACCCTCTTCCTTCAGGGGATTATCACTTTCAATCTGGCTATGTGCCGGCATCAACAGGGAGATTTAGACGTCGCCCATACTCTCTACCAGGAGGCGATTGATCTGCTGCAGCGAACAGAAAGGCTCCGCAACTATGCTCAGGCTTTGAGCAGCTATGGGGCTCTGCTCAATCACTTCGGGGAATACACACAGGCGGTCGGGGTCTTCGTGCGTGCCCGTCAGATTTTCGACCGTTTTGGTATTTTCGATGATCTCGCTCACACGACCAATAACCTCGCACGAGCGATGTTGTGTCTGGGTCGGTATAAAGAAGCGGAGTCGCTCGTTCGGGAAGCGTTCGAACTCCGACAGCGTGTGAGCGATCTGTCGGGAGCGGCTGCCTGCATGGAAGTGTTGAGCGAACTCTATCTGGCCAAGGGAGAGCTTGAGAAGGCTTACGATGCTGCCGTGAAAGCCCTCTCCTACGCGGAGGCCGTTCAAAACGCCTTTGAACGTGCGCACGCGCACATTGCTCTGGGACGGGTTGCACTTCGTCGTAGAGATTTCTGGCGAGCTCAACGGTATCTGACTGAGGCGCTCACCGCCGCCGAGAAAATGAATAACAAACGCCTGGAGGCCAAAGCGAAGGTCTATCTGACCGAGCTGTACTTCCAGACCTCGCCGGCCAAAGGATGGCAGTTCGCTGAGCAAGCGAAGGCCCTTCTTCAGGAGTATGGTGAGAAGCTTCTGCGCGATGAATTCCATCGGATCTGTCAACGGGCTCAGACGGCCCCCATTCGGATTAATGAGAACAACGAGTTGGTCATCAGCGGTACGTTCATCCCGAACTGGTACGCCGCCAAGGAAGCTCTCGAGCGATTTTTGATCAAAAATGCCCTGGAGCAGACCGGGAATAATCTCACCAAAGCCGGAAAGCTCCTCGGCGTAACCAAGGTTCACATCTACCACAAGCGTCGGGAATTTGAGACATAAGGGGGAGACAGATACCCGATGGGGAGGGCGCTCTGATGCCCCACCCGACGACAACTCCTGAGAAGAGTCTCACGAAAACCAAGGAGTGACACAATGAAACAACGAACCTTTATTCTTATGCTTCTCGCCGTTTTGACGAGCTGCCCCTCAGTTAAGGTGCGGGCTCAATCGTCGCAAGCCTCAGGTGCCGAAGACATCAAGGCTCTCAAGCAAGAACTTGAGGCGGTCAAAAGCCGGCAGGCCCGACTGGAACAGGAACTCCAGGAGTTAAAGAAGGCACTGGCGGCCCGGGGAATCCCCGTCGGACCCACCGAGGTGGTGATTGATGTCACCGGCACTCACTTTAAGGGGGATCCAACAGCGCGCATCGCCGTAATTGAGTTCTCCGATTATCAGTGTCCGTTCTGCGGCAGGCACGTCCGAGAGACATTTCCACAGATCGAACGTGACTACATTGAGACGAAGAAGATTCGCTACTATTTCCTAGATTTTCCTCTGGAGAGCATCCACCCACAAGCCTTCCGTGCGGCTGAGGCAGCAAATTGCGCGGGAGAGCAAGGCCGATTCTGGGAGATGCATGCGCGGCTATTCGCCAATCAGGCGGCTCTCGGGCCGGATCAGCTCATCGCTCACGCGCAAGCCCTGTCACTCGATCTTTCCCGATTTCGGAGTTGTCTGGAGAGTGGCAAGTACGCGGATAAAATCCGCAGCGACCTGCGGAATGGACAGAGATTGGGAGTGTCGGGAACTCCTATGTTCTTGATCGGATACGTTGAGGCCGATGGCACGCGAGTCAAGGGGGTGAGATGGATTCGCGGGGCCCAGCCCTTCGCAGCATTCCGTGATGCCCTTGACGCACTGCTGACGTCAAACAAATGACCTCCAATCCGTCCTCCCGAGTCGTTGCAATTCTGAAGGCGATACTGTCGTGAATACAGGTAACGACCGCACCGATCGTTGATGCGGTTTGCTCCTACCTCCTATAGCTAATTCGATAGATGACATTAGCCTGATCGTCGGAAACCAGAAGCGACCCATCGGGCATCACCAAGACATCAACCGGTCGCCCCCACGCTCGACTTCCCTGGAGCCACCCTTCAGCAAAGACCTCATAGGAAACGGCTCTATTGTTCTCAACGCGCACGCGGGTGACGCGATAGCCGATAGGTGTACTCCGATTCCACGATCCATGCTCGGCGATGAATATGCTGTTTCGGTACTCAGCCGGGAAAAGCGTGCCCGTGTAGAAGCGCATTCCCAGCGCCGCGACATGAGGACCGAGTTTCATCGCCGGTGCAACGAATTCCTCGCAGCGACGGCGGCTGCCAAATTCTGGATCCGGAATGTCTCCGCCGTGACAATAGGGGAAACCGAAATGGCGTCCCGCTTCCGGAGCGACATTCAGCTCGTCGGGTGGAAGGTCGTCGCCGAGCCAGTCCCGACCGTTATCGGTGAACCAGAGTTCGTGAGTCTCCGGGTGCCAGTCGAATCCCACCGTGTTTCTTACCCCGTGGGCGTAAACTTCGAGGTTGCTTCCGTCGGGCTTCATTCGGAGGATTGAAGCGTAGCGCGGGTCGCTTCGCTCGCAGACATTGCAGGGGGCTCCAACCGGAACGTAAAGCAGACCGTCCGGGCCAAAGGCAATGAATTTCCATCCGTGATGCCGATCCCGAGGGAGCGTATCAATAACAACAACGGGGGCCGGGGGGTTCGTCAACCGGTTTTCAATATCGTCAAAGCGCAGGATCCGATTCACTTCCGCCACGTAGAGCGAGCCATTACGGACAGCCACTCCATTGGGCATATTGAGCCCCCGCGCTATGGTGATGACCTCATCAGCGCGATAGTCCTGATCGCGGTCAATGACGGCGTAGACATTGCCGGCCGTTCGTGATCCCACAAAGAGAATTCCCTTCGGGCTGAGCGCCAGAGAGCGAGCATTAGGAATATTGGCGGCGTAGACGGAAATTTCAAATCCCGGCGGGAGTTTAATTCTGTCGAGCGGTAGATTCTGTGCCGGTGCAGAGGGATTTATCCCCGCTCCCGAACAGAAGACTGTCATACACAAGCCGAGCAGGATTGTGGTGCCCGCGCTCATGGATGTGTGCGAAAAGAAGGGCCGCGTGCGATTACGCTTCTCAATGCCTGAACACGGGCTCTGACTCTTTCTCATCACCATTCCTCCCTCTTCAAACCTGATCGTCTCGCTCCGGTTGCCTCATGCGGTCGAACCGGGTTCGTTGAGACAAGGAGATTCTAGGGAAGGCCCTCCCTCAGGTCAAACGCGCACGCCGGAGACCGGCGGGCGGTCTTCCCATCCACCGATGTCCCGTTTGCCAGGGAAGGGGACATCCGGGCCCGAGCAGATGAACCCTCGCCGATCTCAACGTCTTCCTTGAGCCGCATTGCCGGACTCAATTTCCCGCTCGTCCGTCAGGGAGGCTACGTACATCTCCGGCTCGGGATCAACCCCAAGGGCATCCGCGATACGGTTGATGTAATTGAAATAGGCGATGACCTGGACGGCGTCGAGGATATCACGATCACTTAGTCCCACACGACGGAGTCGGTCCAGATCAGCCGGCTGCATGGCGGATGGTGTCCGCGTCAGCTTTTCAGCAAATTCACAGAGAGCGCGCTGGCGTTCCGTGAGTGGTGCCCGTCGGTAATCCCGTTTGACATGAGCGACGAGGTCCGCGTTGCCAGTTTCCTTACGGAGATCCTCCCCGTGCGCTTCGACTCAGTAGAAACAGTTATTGGCCCAAGAGGTGACCACGGCCAGCAGCTCGCGTTCAGCTCGCGAAAGTTCTGACGGTCCGTACATCAGCGTGAGGTAGAGTTGCATTCCCGCACGTAAGGCTGCCGGATTGAGACTCTGAACCTTGACGATATTGAATACCTTTCCCGCCCGTCGCCGGGCGGCGTCATATTCTCGTTGTAACAAGTTATCCGCTTCGTGCTCCTCGATGATCCGAATCCAGGCCATTGCTCCTCCTTATAGATGACCCGAAGGCTGAAAATCCGTTCTCTGGCCCACTCGCCGGCAAGCGGGTATTACCGGTTGGCATAGGGAAGAGGATCCGTCAATCCAGCTTCACTGAACCCCTTGAGACGGAACTGGCAGCTATCGCAACTGCCGCAGGCCAGGGGCCGCTCGTCTCGCCATACGGGATCGTAGCAGCTCCAGGTAAGAGAGTAATCCACGCCAAGGGTATGACCGAGTTGAATAATCTGTCCTTTGGTCAGCTCCAGCAGAGGAGCGTGAATACGGAAATGCGCTCTGCCTTCCACTCCCGCGCGGGTCGCCAGATTGGCCAGATGCTCAAAAGCACGCAAATACTCCGGGCGGCAATCGGGATACCCGCTATAGTCAACGGCGTTGGCTCCGATGAAAATATCTTCTGCACCGAGGACCTCGGCCCAACCGAGCGCCAGTGCCAGAAAGATAGTATTTCGGGCGGGAACGTAGGTGATGGGGATGCCCTGGCTCAGTTGGTCGGACGGGCGCCCTTTGGGTACAGGAATGTCCGCTGTGAGTGCTGACCCTCCGATCTGTCGGAGATCTATTGTGAGGATAACGTGCTGCCGCGCTCCAAGATGCTCGGCGACAGCCCGCGCCCGCTCCAGTTCAAGCCCATGTCGTTGTCCGTAACGGAACGAGAGGGCGTAAACGTCGAACCCGTCACGGCGGGCAACGGCCAGTGTTGTCGTAGAGTCAATCCCTCCGCTGAGGAGCACGACCGCCTTTTTCCCCATAGAGGCGACAGTATAACTCCGTGAGGGCCCGGTGGCCAGATTCCCTTTTTCTGGAATGCGCGAGATCGTTGCTCTGCTCATCGGGGGAGGCTATAATACGCGGCTTTTTCTCGGAGGCTATGACGAAAGTAGCGGAGACGATGAAAGCGGCCGTTCTCTACGGTCGGCAGGACGTGCGAATCGAGCGAATTCCTCTGGCTCGTCTTTTGCCCGGCGAAGTGTTAGTGAAGATTGAAGCCGCCCTGACCTGCGGCACTGACGTGAAGGTTTATCGTCGAGGCTACCATGCCCGGATGATTCATCTTCCGTCAGTTTTCGGCCACGAGTTTGCGGGAACGATTGC
This sequence comes from Blastocatellia bacterium, assembly GCA_035573895.1. Taxonomy (NCBI): domain Bacteria; kingdom Pseudomonadati; phylum Acidobacteriota; class Blastocatellia; species Blastocatellia bacterium. Next base: position 6,918 of record DATLZR010000105.1, read on the forward strand.
AGCGGTTGGTGACGGTGTCCGGGAATTTACGTCTGGCATGAGAGTGGTAGCGGCGAACTCCGCCCCCTGTGGTCGGTGCTTCTACTGCCATCGCGGGGAGCATGCCGTCTGCGATGACCTCCTGTTTCTCAATGGGTCCTACGCCGAGTATATCACTATTCCCTCGCGGATCGTGGAAACCAACCTGTTACCGATACCCGATCACCTTTCTTATACCGCGGCTGCGATGGTGGAGCCTGTCGCCTGTGTTCTTCGTGGACTGGAGGAGAGTGACATTCGCCCTGGGGATACCGTCGCGGTTCTTGGATTGGGCCCGATTGGCCTTCTCTTCGTCGCTCTGGCAAAGTGGCGAGGCGCTCGTGTTCTCGCCTTCGGGAAACGCCGTTCGCGCTTATCCCTGGCCGAACACCTTGGAGCCGATGCCGTCTTTGACGTGGACCGGATTCCTCATGTTCCGTCTCAGGTTCGTGCCCTCACATCCGGTCGAGGGGCGGATCGCGTCATCGAGTGTGTGGGTCATCATCGAGCGTGGGAACTGGCTCTGGGATGCGCGCGAAAGGGAGCCATCGTCACACTCTTCGGCGGATGCGCGTCAGGAACAACCGTCACACTGGATACGCACCGGTTCCACTATGACCAGCTCACCATCAAGTCGCCCTTCCATCACACACCGAGGCACGTCCGCGAAGCCCTGCGACTGATCGCTGACGGAATCATCGTCCCCGACAGATGGATCTCTCATCATGCCCCACTCGATGATCTTCCCAGTGTAATGGCTCATCTGATACAGCCCAATGGGACACTGAAAGTCGCAATCTACCCGAACGGGACCCGATGAAGGGCCCGGCCCGAACGAGAACCCTCTTCCCGAAGCAAGGAGTGATCCCCTTGTTCGATCGGGGTGGGGCGATCACCTTCATGAAGGGCCCCGGAACCTGATGATCCGACCAGAAAGCAGAGGCCCTTGGATCCGCTCATCTGAGCGTGTGAGGATGGAGGATTTCAGGCGGTAGGGCAAAGGAGACGTTTTCATCTTCGGCGGGGAGCTCTTCGATCTCGGTGGCACCAAGCGCTCGCAGATGGTCTACGACGCGAACCACGAGAGGTTCGGGGGCTGATGCTCCGGCAGTAACACCCACGACGGCCACCCCCTCCAGCCAGCGACCATCAATTTCCGATTCGTCGTTGATGACGTAAGCGGGTACACCCGCTGCCAGAGAGACTTCGCGCAATCGTTGGGAGTTGGAACTGTTGTGCGACCCGATGACGAGCACAAGATCAACGAGCTGACTGAGCTGTTTCACAGCATTTTGCCGATTTTGGGTAGCATAGCAGATGTCATCTTTGGGCGGGGACTGAAGAGCAGGAAATCGCCGACGGAGGGCGGCCACGATGTGAGCTGTATCATCGAGACTGAGCGTCGTCTGCGTGAGATAGGCGACCTTCTCGGGGGTTTCCACCTCTACGCGCTCGGCTTCCTCGACGGAGCTGACCAGTTGCATCGGCGCCTCCCCCATCGTTCCTTCGACTTCCTCATGACCGGGATGCCCGATGAGGATCAACGAATAGCCTTCCCGGGCGAATCGAACAGCTTCCAGGTGGACCTTGGTCACCAGAGGGCACGTGGCATCAATGACCCGAAGACGGCGCTTCTCAGCCGCCGCGCGCACCTGGGGCGAAATCCCATGGGCGCTGAAGATGCAGGTCGCTCCTTCGGGAATCTCATTGACATCGTCAACAAAAATGACTCCTCGGCGACTGAGATCTTCAACGATATGACGGTTATGAACGATCTCGTGGAAGACATAAATGGGCAATGGAAAAAGTCGCAAGGCTCGCTCTACGATGTCAATAGCCCGCACTACACCGGCGCAGAATCCTCGTGGTTTGGCTAAGATGACCTTCCGCAGCGCCATATCTTTTCGCCGTTGAGTGTTCAAAACTACCATTTCTCGTTTGACAGTGCAATTGTCTATGACAGCCTTCACTATCCCGGGCTATTCCCACAAAAGGAGCAATTACGCCACATCACCCCATTCAGAGCCTTATCGTTGTCGTATGTCTGACCATTGCAACGACGGCTGCGAGAGCGCCGATGAAGGGCCAGGCCGCTCCCGATTGGACTTTCAACGCCACCATCATTGAGGCCTTTCGCTGCCCGATGTTTTGCCACCGCTATTTTCACCCCCAAACCACCAGCTCACGCCCGCCGTGAGGATCATGGAGGTGTGTTGAAACATTACTGCCGGTTCAACAATGCCTTTCGGGTGAACGGGGACACTACGGCCCCGTCACACTGGACGGGCTCTGGGTTGCCGGTGAGCTCGGCGGCGATTTTTAAGCCGGACAGTTTGACTGGGCAGTGCTGATCCTCGACCGATCAACCACCAGGGAACAACGGGAGGCGGTTCAAAAGATCCTCGGTTACGTCTATCCGGTGAAATGGGATTCCTTCACGGTGGGTGCGGACGGAACGATGCGGAGTTATACGAAAGACAGCGTTGTCGCTGAACTCGATGGGGGAAAGACAGCAGAAGTTGTGCTGCGACGCCATCCTGGGAATACGGTTCAACCGGAGGTCATTCACAATCTCTGTTATTGGGGCGTTCCCCGGAATGACGGGTTGTCGAGGCTTACCGCGTCGGACCGGAGGCTTACGAGTACCGTGGAACGAACGGATCCATGATCACTATTGACATCACGTCCAGAGATACGAGGTAGCCTCCCGGACGGGCCCCTCGGGCTGTGATGGTAAGAGAAAGTCACCCCTCGCAAATGTACGATTGGGCGGGAGGAAGCGCGTGTTTCCCACCGGTTATCCCTATCAAGAAATTCTCCCGGTGAACGATCTCCCGATCTCGTTCCTCTGTCTGTGACGCCTCGCGTCATGACTTTTTCCGCGAACGAAGTGCTATACTTACGATCTGCGCGGGAGATCATTCGCCGAAACAGGAGCGATAGAGATGGGTAAACAGAGCAGAGCAGACGAGCGGGAATCCATAGCTGAAGGCCAGGGGCAGGACCCAGTGCAGGCGGGAGAGAAGGACAATCGCCTGAACAGTGCGCAGAGAGGAGAGGACAGTGGGGGAAACAGTTCCATTTGCGTCCTGACAAGCGGTGGCTTGGATAGCGGTGTCCTCGTGGCTGAAGCAACGACACACTATGATGGCGTGTGGCCCGTTTTTGTCCGAAGCGGCCTCCGCTGGGAGGAGGTTGAGCTTTTCTGGTTGACGCGATTCCTTCAATCACTCTCAGCACCAGCGCTTCGACCGCTGAGAGTTCTCGATTTTCCTTTGACGGACATTTATGGTCAGCACTGGAGCACCGGCGGAGGAGGGGTTCCCGGTCGGGAGGCCCCGCTCGATTCGGTTTATTTGCCGGGTCGAAACATCATCCTGCTGGCGAAGGCGGCTGTGTTTTGCAGTCTCGCCGGGATCAAAGAAATTGCTATCGGTACACTTCGCGCCAATCCCTTTCCCGACGCCAGCGCGGAGTTTTTCCGTCGCATCGGAGAGGTCTTCAGCGAGGGACTCGCCTACCCCGTTCGCGTTTGTGCGCCTTATCATTCGCTGTCCAAGGCGGAAGTCATTCGTCTTGGAGCACGGTGGCCGCTGGAGCTGACGTTCTCCTGCATTTCACCCGAGGGGAATCATCATTGCGGGCTATGCAGCAAATGTGCCGAACGACATCAGGCATTCGTTGATGCTGGCATCCCTGACCCGACCCTTTATGCGACGAACTTTCCCTCCTCGTGAAGGCGCATCCGGCTTGATCCCCCAGATGTCATTCTCTAGGCCTGATAGCGTCGGTGCCATTCGGGCCCGTGATCACGCAGCCGAATATCCCGTTTACTGCCGTAGCGACGGTGGGCGAACCAGGGGCGAGCCTGTTGAACGATCTCGATCAGCCGCTGGAAGTTGGAACGGGCGTCGGACCGGAGGGCTTCCACGAGTTTCGTCTCGTCCGGATATCGGGCCACAGCATCCTTCCAGATCGCGCGCCCGGCGAGGAAACCACTGGCACCGGCTTCTACTGCCAGCCTGGTGTTTTCGATGAACTCCTCAATGTCAACGCCGGCGCTGAGGATGACCCAGGGGACCTCGGCGGCCTGATCGAGCATCCGACAATACTCTTTCACCTGCTCCAGGTCGTACACCGGGGGCGAATCTTTCTTTCCGAAGGGCGAGGATTGAAATTCGCGGCAGTATTTTAAGTTGGCCGGAAATTCCAGTTTGAGGATGTCCACCCGATATTCCGGTCGAGAGAACTCACGGGCACTCCGGATAACGAGATCCGGCTTCGCTCGGGCATAGTCTGGGGTGCCCGTACCCGACCCATCCAGAGCGTAGGCCACCAGCTCAAGGACGAAGGCGATATCGTGTTGGGCACATTCCTCGCCCACGCGGCGTACGAGGTCCTGCTGATGACGGCGGGCTGCTTCATCCCCATCAGGGTGGTAATAGAGCAACAGTTTGACGGCATCGGCGCCTGCTGCCCGCGCTTTAGCCACGGACCAGCCCTCGATGAGCCGGGTATAGCGGTTTCCGTTAATCGTGTCGTACTTCGTCTCCTCATAGGTCAAAAGAAGTCCCGGCCCGCGGGGAATGTCATGAATCGAGTAGGGGTATCCATACACCGGGTCTGTGAGCACAGCCGATGCCAGGGGGGCGAGTTCTCGCGTCACGAGCTGCTTGACGCGAGCAACCTCATCGAAGGTAATCTGCTCCTTTGGGCGTCCCGATGATTTCGCGAGAGAATCAATGAGCGATCCCCGTTGATCAATGGCCATCATCGTGAAGCGACCAGCTTCGTCGGCCAGCCGCGTGAGGCCGCGCAATTTTCCCGCCGAAAGTTCCGCCATGTCCGACCTCCTCTTCGTCTATCTTGCCCTGACCGTAGGCGAACCATTCTAACCGATAATCGGTACGCATTGCCAGAACCGGTAAGGCTCTCTTTCTCATGTCTGAGGACAGAGCGTGAAAACCAAGCGCTCTTTGTTTCCGTCCGCGAGAAAGCTAGATCTGACCCTGACGGGAGGGAGAATGATTTCTCTCAGACTGCCGTGAATTTTGCCTCCGGATCCTGTGCCTCGAACGGCGTTCGGGGGCCAAGATAGGTGTGCGGTGTCAGCTCACGGCCTTCCGAAGTGATTGCTTGCACGGGTGGGGATTTTCGTTGAAAATTTGTCAGGCGGAGAGAGAGTTATGGTCGAAACAGGAGAACGCGCGGTGATTCTTGAGAGCCATCCCGTAGGGCCGCTGATGATGAACACTTACGTCCTGGGCTGCCCGGTGACACGAGAAGCTGTGATCGTTGATCCCGGGTATGAAGCGGATGTGATCCTGGGGATGTTGAAGAAGCATCACCTCCGGCCCGTTCATATCCTCTGTACGCACGGCCATCTCGATCACGTCGGCGCGGTTGCGGAAGTGAAAGCGGCGACGGGGGCGCCCGTTGCTCTTCATCCGAACGATTTATTTCTCTATGAGCGGGCGACCGAGTGGGCTCCTCTTTTCGGAATGCGCGTGACGCCGCCTCCGCCTCCCGATCGCTTCCTCGCCGAAGGAGATGAAATTCGTTTCGGTCAGTTCTCTCTTCGTGCTATTCACACACCGGGCCACACGCCGGGCGGGATGTCCTATTTGATCGGCACATGGGTGTTTGTCGGCGACACTTTATTTGCCGGTTCGGTGGGACGCACCGATTTGCCCGGCGGTTCTTGGACGGACTTGATCCGCTCGATCAAAGAAAAACTCTTTCCCCTCGGCGATAGCACCATCGTCTATAGCGGTCACGGCCCGGTGACGACCATCGGCCGGGAGAGACGAACCAATCCATTTCTTCAAGGGGGAGATTATGATTGACTTTCAGCTCACCGAAGATCACCTCGCAGTCGAGAAGATGGTGCGCGAATTCGCCCAAAAGGAGATCGCACCGCGCATCAAAGAACTCGATGAAAAGGGGGAGACCGATCCCTCGATTCTGCGTAAGATGGGCGAACTGGGCATTCTCGGAATCTGCATTCCGGAGGAGTACGGAGGAGCCGGATTTGATTACATCTCGCTTGGACTGGCCTGCGAGGAGTTGGAGTACGTGGATACGGCCTTTCGCGTCCCCATGTCGGTTCATGTCGGACTGAATTCGCTCACGCTACTCACATGGGGAACAGAGGAGCAAAAGCGACGCTATCTTGTTCCCCAGGCGCGGGGAGAAAAGCTGGCCACATACGCCTTGACCGAACCCAACGCCGGTTCGGATGCCGTTGGCATCCAGACGACGGCCATCCGGGATGGGGACGATTATATTCTCAACGGTGAGAAAGTATGGATCAGCCTGGCCGATCTGGCCGACCATTTTCTTGTGATCGCCTGGACTGACCTGGAGAAGAAGAAGGTTCGGGATCACACGGGAATCTCCGCTTTCATCGTCGAGCGCGGAATGGCAGGAGTCACAACGGGCACCATTCACGGCAAGCTCGGCATTCGCGCGGGGAATACCGGCTGGATCTCGTTTCAGGACGTGCGGGTGCCGAAGGAAAACCGGCTCGGCGAGGAAGGCGAAGGGTTCAAGATCGCCATGTTTGCTCTCGATCAGGGACGTTACACTGTCGCTGCTGGGGCGACCGGATTGATTCGCGCCTGTCGAGATGCCTCGGTTCAGTACGCGCTGCAGCGGCGCACCTTTGGCCGTCTCATCGGTGAGCACCAACTCATCAAAGAGATGATCGCCGAGATGGAGGCCGACTACAATGCCTGTCGCTTGCTCTGGCTGCGGGCCGGTTGGATGAAGAACGTCGGACTCCGGAACACAAAGGAAACCTCATTGGCCAAGTGGGTGGCCACCGTCGCCTCGGAACGCGCGGCCTCCAATGCCGTGCAAATCTTCGGGGCCTACGGCTACTCCAACGAGTATCCAGTCGAACGCTTCTATCGCAATTGCAAGGGGGCCGTGATTTACGAGGGAACCCGCGAGATCCACAAATTGATCCAGGCTGACTATCTGCTGGGTTTCCGCAGCGATAAGCCGCTCCGTTGTTCTTTGCCGAAATGGGAGCCGAAGAAGTGAACCGATCGCTGCCTGCTCATGGGTCAGATCTCGGGCAACGAGATGTGCCCGTCGGCGTTGTGACCTTTCTCGACAAAGTGAGGCGGACGATTCGCCGATACCGGATGGTGGAGGATGGGGATCTCGTGGTGGTGGCTGTTTCCGGAGGGCCTGATTCGCTCGCGCTGCTTCATGTTTTACGACTCCTACGGACAAAGACTTATCCTCGACTTCGTCTGCATGTGGCCCATCTCAATCATCGGCTGAGGGGAGAGGAGTCGGATGCTGATGAAGAGTTTGTTCGACATCTCGCCGAAGAGTTGGGCCTTCCGGTGACGACGGCTCGGATGGATGTGGCAGCACGTGCGCGGGCCCAGCGACGAAACGTTGAGGACGTCGGACGAGAAATTCGCTATCAGTTTCTCCGCACTGTTGCCCGAGACCTCGGAGCTGACCGAATTGCTACCGGTCATACGCTGACGGATCAAGCGGAAACGGTTCTCCTGCGCCTCGTTCGAGGGACGGGGGGAGACGGGTTGAGCGCCATTCATCCGGTGGTGGACCATTTGATCATCCGTCCGCTTCTTGGCGTTCGACGAGAGGAAACGCGGGACTTTTGCCAGCAGTTGGGCATCGCCGTGAGGGAGGATCGGACGAATCTCAGCCTCGCTCTGAGCCGGAACCGAATCCGGCTCGAGGTCCTGCCTTTGTTAAACCAGCTCAATCCGCAGGTCGTGGAAGCTCTGGGACGCGCAGCGGAAAATCTTCGCCTCGACGAAGAGTATTTCGACGAAGTCGTTCGGTGCCTCTGGCCGGAACTTACCATGAGGGTAGAGAGGGAAAGGGTCGCGTTATCGGTCGAAAGGCTAAACACCCTTCATCCCGCTATCCGGTGGCGCGTCATTCGTCGCGCAGTGGCCGAACTGAAGGGGCACTGGCGGCGGTTGACGCATGCTCATTACATGGCGGTTGACTCGCTTCTCGCTAACGGGCGGAGCGGGCGGCAGATCGAACTTCCTCTGGGGGTGCGCGTGCAACGGGAATTCGATGCCCTCATCGTCTCCTTCCCAGGCGAACCGATCATGTCATATCGGTATGAGCTTGCCGAGAGCCAGCCGGTTCAGGCCGGGGAGTTCACCATCACGCTTCGGCGTGGCGTTAGAGCAGAAGAGGCCGTGCATTATACCGGCTCGATCCGACTCGATGAGAGGAAACTTCCGAGGCATCTTGCCGTGAGGAATCGTCGGCCCGGTGATCGTTATGTCCCAGCAGGGAGGCATCATCCCCGAAAGGTCAAAACCCTCATGCACGCCGCGCGTATCCCTCTTTCGCAGCGGGCGTGGTGGCCCCTGGTTGTGACATCCGATGACCAGATCGTGTGTGCACCCGAACTTCCTCCGGCCGCTGCATTTGTCCCTGATGAGACGACGGATACCTTCGCGCTCATCACCTTCTCTCGGTTGGGCTCTCAGCCCATTAAGTAAAGAGGTTGGCGGTTTCGGCAACGGATGTGCGACAGTCATAGTCAAGGGGAGGACCAGGATCAGGGTGGTTGACAGGATCGGAGGAAGGCACCGATCCCTTCAATGAGTTGTGGCTGAGGCTGAGCGTTTGTGATAAACTATCGGCCTGGAGACACAACGATGAGACGGAACCAACCGCGCGGGCGAAGAAGACATCTGAGAGGCGTGGTGATACTGAACGGACGGGTTCGCTGATCTCATCAAGGAGGATCACAGGGCTTGGATTCAAAAGCGAAACAACTTGTCTTTTGGGTGCTGCTGGTTGGGACGGCGCTCCTGCTCTACAATCTGTTTCAGAATTCGAGTCGGACGACGATGGCCGACATTCCCTTTTCTCAACTGGTGACGTACATTCGCACGCGCCAGATTGAGTCGGCCGTCCTTCAAAACGACCGTATTACGGGCAAGCTCCGGAACGGCCAGCACTTCCGCTCCGACATCGCCAATCCGCAGGTGGCTGCCAAGGTCGCTGAGATGCTCACCGATCCCCAGATCAACACCGACGGGCTACCAACGGTGACCTTTAAGGACGGCAGCAGCGGCCAGTGGATTTCCGTTTTCCTGACCTGGATCCTGCCGTTTCTCTTGTTCGCCGGATTCTGGGTCTTCATGCTGCGGCAAATGCAGGCCAGCGGCAACAAAGCGCTTAGCTTCGGCAAGAGTCGAGCGCGCCTGGCGTCGAACCATCAGAAGCGCGTGACATTCAAGGATGTGGCCGGCGTGGATGAAGCGAAAGAGGAGCTGCGCGAGATTATTGACTTCCTGAAAGATCCTCAGAAATTCCAGAAGCTTGGCGGTCGCATCCCCAAGGGCGTCCTTCTTATGGGTCCTCCGGGCACGGGCAAGACGCTGCTGGCTCGTGCGGTCGCCGGGGAAGCGGGCGTTCCATTTTTCTCCATCTCGGGATCGGAATTCGTTGAGATGTTCGTCGGCGTGGGAGCCTCGCGCGTGCGCGATCTCTTTGAGCAGGCGAAGAAGCACGCCCCCTGCGTCGTCTTCATTGATGAGATTGACGCGGTCGGACGTCATCGAGGCGCCGGGCTCGGAGGCGGCCACGATGAGCGGGAACAAACCCTTAATCAGCTACTCGTCGAGATGGACGGGTTTGAATCCAATGAGGGGGTGATCCTCATCGCCGCGACGAATCGTCCCGACGTGCTCGACCCGGCCTTGCTCCGACCGGGGCGGTTTGATCGCCGCATCATCGTCAACCGGCCGGATTTGAAGGGGCGGGAGGAAATTCTTCGCGTTCACACGCGCAAGGTGCAACTGGGCGAGGATGTTGACCTCAAGGTTATTGCCCGAGGAACTCCGGGATTCACCGGAGCCGATCTGGCCAATCTCGTCAATGAAGCGGCACTGATTGCCGCACGCTACAACCGGAAGGCTGTCACCATGCTTGATTTTGAAGAGGCCAAGGATAAGGTTCTCATGGGAAGCGAGCGGCGTTCGGTTATGCTCAGTGAGCAAGAGAAACGGAACACAGCCTATCATGAAGCCGGTCACACGGTCGTGGCGCTTAAGGTTCCTCACGCCGATCCGATTCACAAGGTAACGATCATCCCACGCGGGTTGGCGCTCGGCGTCACTCAGCAACTGCCTGAATCGGATCGCCATATGCACACCCGCGAATACCTGGAGAGCCAGATCGCCATCATGATGGGTGGGCGCGTGGCGGAAGAAATTTTCCTCGGGAGCATGACGACCGGGGCCAGCAATGATCTGGAGCGCGCAACTGAAATTGCCCGGGAAATGGTCTGCAAGTTCGGCATGTCGCAGCTTGGCCCGTTGACTTTCGGCAGCAGCGATGAAGCCATCTTCCTCGGGAAGGAGCTGGTCCGTCATCAGAACTACAGCGAGGATACGGCGATCAAAATTGACCAGGAAGTGAAGCGGATCGTCATGGAGCAATACCAGCGGGCCCGCCAGATCATTGAGGAGAATCGCGAAGGTGTGGAGCGTCTCGTCCAGGCGCTTCTGGAGAAGGAAACACTCGATGCGCAGGAAATCGAGCGGTTGGTCAGCGGTCTTCCGCTCGAATCGAAAGAAGCCGTGACCTCTCCAGTGCCATCCACGGAGCCGAAAACGGAGAAAGAACCGAGCCGTCGGAAAAAGCCAATTATTCCGCCTGTCCCGGAGGATAACCCCGCTACGGCATGAGTTGCCCGTAAGCTTGCCCTGCGCTCACATCCTCCACAGGTCGGGCGATGCGCCCTCTAGCTTCAAGCCAGAATGGGATTACTCTGCCCCCTCCCTTTTGCTCCACCAAACGCAAAACCGGCTGTAAAGATGAGGCAGATGTTCGCCGGGACGCTCGGTGAACGTATCGGGCTGAATATCTATCCAGGAAAAATCATCCTGGGGAGGACGGCGTTTCTTCCCTTTCCAGGAGGACACCGTTTTTACGGCAGCTTTGGGGGTGCCATCTGCTCGCCAGAGGCCAAACCAGCGTTCGTGTGGAGCCCGGTCGAGTGGCGGGAGGCCCCAGAGGTCTTGCACGTAATCGCTATAGCACCAGAGCATCGCTCCCATACATCCGACGTCATGGAGTGCCATCAAGGCCCGGTCAGTGTACTGACTGGCCTCCTCCTCGCGCAGGAGTGGAACGGGTGAGGGCACTTCTCCCTCTGGCGGGCTCGTCGGTGCGCCGAACTCCTCGAACAAAACCTCTCGCCTGCCAAGCCACCGCGTCAGCAGTGCAAGGAAGGGAAGGACACGGGCATCGGTAGGACCCTCAGCCCACCGAGCGTATACCGGGTAGCCATGCATGGAGAGGAAATCGCACACGCGACCGGCCTCGGCAGGTCCGAGGCGACGGTCTTCTTCGAGGTCTTCTGCATGGAGACCAACCGTGATGGGCCGATGTGGATCGTACTGGCGAATTGTCGCTGCCATGCGCTCCAACCAATCTACCGCCGCCGTCGGCGACGGGGGCTGGACACAGTTGGAACTTTCGTTGCCCAGGTCCCACGCCCAGATCGCAGGGTGGTCCCGCAGCGAACCCACGATCTCTCTGATGAGAAGTTCTTGAGCACGCGCGATGTCCTCGTCCGTGTACCAGTTCCTGATCGTCGCGGCAACGACCCGACCCCCTGAGACGATCGGAAATCGTGAGCCATCACTGCCGGAAGCGAGAGCCCATGGCGGAATCCAGTTGGCTCCGCTCATGTGCCCGGTGAAGAAGGTCGGTATAAGGGAGAGTCCCAGGCGGAAGCCGCAATCGGCGACGAATCGAAGCCGGCTGACCGTATCACGAGAAATCCGGTTCGGTGCCGGTTGAAAATCCTCCCAGAGAAGAAAGATTCGCACGCTATCGAAACCCGCCTCGCGGATTCGGCCGAAGTCGCGCTCGACATCCGAAGGATTGAACCGTTGCCACCAGAAAAACGCCGTTGTCGCCGGCCAATAGTTGATCCCGAGCCGGAATGATAGTTCCTGAGAATTTCCCGTTGGTTCCTCTCTCATCGCGATCCAGGATAGTCGCGGGAGGAGTGATCACTCTCTTCGCTGCGCGTGTCGTCGCAGCACTTCGTGATACGCGCGAATATATTCGTCAACCATTCGCTCCTGCGAGAAGTGCATTTCGACATGGCGGCGCACGCGTTCCCGGTTGATCTGAGGAAGACGAGCCACAGCCTCGACAGCCTCGTCCACCGTGTCCACGATGAACCCCGTCTCGCCATCCCGAATGATCTCGGGAACGGAACCGCGCCGTCGAGCGATGACGGGTGTCCCGCAGGCCATCGCCTCGATCATGCTCAGCCCGAACGGTTCATTGAAATTGATCAGATGAAGAAGGGCCCGTGCTCCACCCAATATATCGTTATGACATTCGGGGCCGACGGAGCCGAGATACTGAATGCGATCGCCGTCGAGGAAAGGAGCTACCTCGCGTCGAAAATATTCCTGGTCGTGAATGATCCCGGCGATGAGCAATCGCAGCCCCGTTCGACGAGCAACCTCGATAGCCTCGGCGACGCCCTTGTCATGATGGATGCGCCCGAAAACGAGAAGATAATCTCCCGGTTCTCGACGAAGTCGGTAGTCTCCAAGAGGGATACCGTGATGGATGGTCGCAATGTAATCGAGCCGGGGATGGCGGTCGGCATGGCTTATAGCGACGTAGTAGACCGTCCCGTTGTACTTTTCATAGACGGGCAAGATGCGTTCGGAAGAGAATCCATGAATGGTCGTGAGAACAGGCGTCTGAATCAGTCGGCTGTAGGTGAGAGGAAGGAAGTCGAAGTGGTTGTGTATCAAATCGAACTCGTGCGCGCGCTCGAAGACGGCGGAGATGTGCAAGCATTCCAAGACTTTAACGTCGAGCGTGGGATCTTCCGAGTAGGGACGCGGGCATACAGCCGAAAGACGCGCGCGTGTGACGGAGTCCGCCGTCGCAAACAGTGTGACATCTAATCCCCGATCCACAAGCCCCTCGGTCAGGAGCGAGACGACTCGTTCCCACGGTCCATAATGGCGCGGAGGCACGCGCCAGGAGATGGGGGCTAACATGGCGATGCGCAGGGGTTCTCTCGTCATATCCAGGCGCATTGAGAACGGAAGACATTTTCGATCTTATCGGCCAGCGCTGCGGCGCGGGTCGTTAGTTCGACAACACGCCGACGTTGCTCGTTGTTGAATTCCTCATCGGTGATGGAACTCAGGTTGATGAGGACGTTGTAGGAGGCCCCTTTCACCGCGGCGATAGCCATCTGGCACCCGACAGCCACATCCGAAAGCGCATTCGGGTTGCCGATGTCCGCAAGCTCAGCCAAGAGTTCCAGTACGGTGCAAGCATCCATCGCCGTTTCCAGAGGGATCCTGGCCGCCTCTCTGGTTGCTTTCTGAACGGCTTCGGCGCGAACCAGCCGGTCAGCATCGGTATCGGCGGGAAGACGAGAGGCTGCCAGGACGCGATCGAAGCTTTCGGCATCCCTCTCGATTGCCATCGTGAGCGAATGGCGCAGGTGAGTGAGCCGGTCGAGAATATCTTTGACTCTGGACTCTCGGTCAGCGAACTTCTTCTTGCCAATGGTGAGGCGACAGACCATTTCTCCTAGGGCAGCGGCCAGGACACCAGCGAAAGCAGCCACGCTGCCGCCGCCGGGTGTCGGTGTTCCCGCGGCAACGCGGTCGGGGAAGGACCCGATGCTCTCGGCACCTGAGGATAAACCCGCGTCAGTTGTCCCTCGCTGCGCTTCGGCCAGAGCCGCGTTCAGTCGGTTCTCCAGAATCTGATCAGGAGTGAAATTCTCCAGTTGCAGATACCACTCAGCGCACTGATCCAGCGCTGCCTGAGGAACGAGCCCGACGATCTCGCTACTTAGGACGCTCACACCGTATCGTTCGGCTTCGCGCTTGACCATCTCGAAAGCGCGAAAGATGGGGGTCGCTTGATAATCGGTGAGGTTCATGGAAACCTGAACGAGTCCCCGATCCTTCAGTTCAAAGCCAAGAGCCTTGACGTACCGGAGTCCGCCATCCCGGCCGCGAACGGCGCGGGCGATCTTCCGGGCGACATCAAGATTGGTTGTGTTGAGGTTCACGTTATAAGCGATGAGAGGTTGGCGCGCCCCGACAACGGTCGCTCCCGCCGTGGGATGGATCCTGGGCTCGCCAAAGTCAGGACGGCGATCCGGATCCGTCCTGATTGTTTCCCTCAAACCCTCAAATTCACCCCGGCGGATATTGGCTAAGTCAACCCGATCGGGTCGCGTGGCAGCTCGCTCGTAGAGATAGACGGGGATGCCTAATTCCTCAGCGATTCGTCGCCCCGTCCGGCGAGCCAGCTCCACGCATTCGTCCATTGTGACGTTGCGAATGGGGATGAAGGGAATGACATCGGTCGCACCGATGCGGGGATGTTCTCCCTTGTGCCGGTTGAGATCAATCAATTCTGCAGCCCGTCGGGTGGCTCTGACCGCTGCTTCCACGGCGGCATCGGGGTCGGCGACAAACGTGATGACCGACCGATTATGATCGGGATCCATCTCGCGATCGAGAAGAACAACATCGGGAACGGAGCAAATGGCTGCCACGATCTCATCCACAACCTCTCGCCGCCGTCCTTCGCTGAAGTTCGGCACGCATTCGACAATCCTTTTCATTTTGACTTCGCAGGCCTCCGTCGCTCACTTTTTTATCGCTTCTGATCGGCCCGCGCCCCAGGGGCGACGGGCACTCTCTCCCATCTGACATCTCCCCGATCCGACGAGATGTCGGATGGGTCTAATACTATAGGCCGTCGAGAAGTGTGAGCGCAAAGGGTGCTTTCATCCACCAGTCCCGTGTGATAGAATGCCAGCCCGCGTCATGGGGAAAACACCATGGGTCAAGCCGGTAACTGATGCACGTGACCGTGGCCAGGGGGCGTCGTGATGATCCCTCCGATGGATGGGCATGGCATTATACCGGATTCCCATGAAAGCGGCTCGCCGTCAGGCAAGTGGCGACAGCCAAAAGATCATTTTATGAAATCTCACCAGCGAGGAGGGTGACATGTGGAGACAAGTTAAAGCGGCAGTGCTGCTCGTAATGCTTATGCTACTCGGTCCGAATCCTCTCCTGGCTCAAGGACCACAGGAGAAGGTGGATTTGGACGTGATCGCTAAGATCAAGGAAGAGGGGCTTCAGCGATCGCGATACATGGAGATTCTCAGTTATCTCACCGACGTTTATGGTCCGCGCCTCACCGGCTCCCCACACTTCAAGGAGGCGGCCGAGTGGGCGCGACAAAAATTCACCGAATGGGGACTGCAGAATGCTCATCTCGAGCCCTGGGGACCATTCGGTCGTGGGTGGTCGCTGGAAGGCTTCACGCTGAATATCATCAAGCCGCGGTTCGCGCCGCTCATCGGCTATCCTAAGGCATGGTCGCCAAGCACTAAGGGTACGGTGCGCGGTCCCGTCGTTTATCTCGATGTCAAGAGCGAGGGGGACCTGGAAAAATATCGGGGCAAGCTCAAGGGAGCTATCGTCTTGATTGCGCCGGAGCGCCAGGTGAGCGCTCACTTCCAGCCGCAAGGGGCGCGCCTCTCTGACGAACGTCTTCTGGCGCTGGCCAATGCGGATCCTGCGGCCGGTCCCGGTCGTCGGTTCCAGCCCTCGCCCGAGCAGCGTGCTGCTCAGCAACTGGAAATGAAAAAGTGGCAGTTATGCTATTCGGAAGGAGCGGCGGTTGTTCTAGAGCCCGGTCGGGGAGACGGGGGCACGATTTTCGTAGGAGCAGTGACGTATCCCGTTTCGCCCGACACGCCGTTTGATCGGCGGCCCCGTCCCTGGGCCCAAGATGCTCCACCGGCAATCCCTCAGGTCGTCGTGGCTGTCGAGCATTACAATCGCCTTGTCCGAATGATTAACAAGGGAGTTCCGGTTGAGCTTGAGGTGGGAATTACGAGTCAATTCCATGATCAGGACCTCAACGGCTACAACGTCATCGCCGAGATTCCTGGCACTGATCTCAAGGATGAGATCGTCATGCTGGGTGCGCATTTTGATTCCTGGCATTCGGGCACAGGGGCAACCGATAATGCCGCCGGATCGGCTGTCGTCATGGAAGCTGTCCGCATCCTTCAGGCCCTGGGGATTCGCCCTCGCCGGACGATTCGCGTTGCTCTCTGGGGTGGAGAAGAACAGGGATTGCTCGGTTCGCGCGCATATGTGGCTGAGCATTTTGGCCGACGAATTGATCCGCAGGGCCCGCCCGGCAGTGGGGGGTCCGATCGGTCCGACTCGTCGGCGAGCCCTCGATTCGAGCTTAAACCGGAGCACGAACGATTTTCCGCATACTTCAATCTCGATAACGGGACAGGCAAAATCCGGGGCGTTTACATGCAGGGCAACGAGGCAGTACGACCGATCTTTCGCGCCTGGCTCGCCCCCTTCCGCGACATGGGCGCATCAACGCTGTCATTGGCCAATACCGGAGGGACCGATCACCTTTCGTTCGACGCTATCGGGCTGCCCGGATTTCAGTTCATCCAGGATCCCATCGAGTACGACACCCGGACTCACCACTCGAATATGGACGTCTATGATCGGATTCAAGAGGAGGACATGAAGCAGGCCGCGGTCATTATGGCTTCGTTTGTCTATCATGCTGCCATGCGGGATCAAAAGCTCCCGCGTAAGCCGCTGCCGGGTACCGTTGTTGCTGCCGCCAGACGGTAGCGCCAGTTCGTGCCCGGTGACGTTATCCGGAAGGGCAGCCAAAAGCGATGGTTTGACAGCCCCGCGCTGGCTGCCCTACCATTAGGACGGTCATCATCTCGGAAGTCTCAAGCGAGGAGCATCTCGGCATGACAACGACGAAAGAGATAACAACCAGTCTGGAGGACGCTCTCAGCCGATGGGAAGAGGAGACGCTTAAGCCCACGCTGGCGCGAATGCCAGAACGGGCGGAGCAGTTTACCACTACATCTCTCGTGCCGATCAAGCGGCTGTACACACCGCTTGATATCGAGGATATTGATTTCTATCGCGACATCGGCTTCCCCGGAGAGTATCCCTTCACGCGGGGAATCCATCCGACGATGTACCGGGGGAAGCTCTGGACCATGCGCCAGTTCGCCGGCTATGGAACGGCCTTCGACACCAATAAACGGTTCAAGTACCTTCTCGAACAAGGTCAAACGGGTCTGTCCGTGGCCTTCGATCTCCCGACGCTGATGGGGCTGGATTCCGATCATCCTCTGTCGGAGGGTGAGGTTGGCAAATGCGGCGTTGCTGTCTCCAGCCTCGAAGACATGGAGGTGCTCTTTGACGGGATTCCGCTGGAGCAGGTGACGACCTCCATGACGATCAATGCCCCGGCAGCCGTCATTTTCGCCATGTATCTCGTCGTCGCCGAGAAACAGGGAGCCGACTGGAAGAAGATCTCGGGGACGATCCAGAACGATATTCTCAAGGAATACATCGCTCAGAAAGAGTGGATTTATCCTCCGCGCCCGCACATGCGGCTGATCGTTGACACGATTGCTTTCTGCACCCGAGAGGTTCCTCGCTGGAATACGATCTCCATATCCGGTTATCACATTCGTGAAGCGGGAGCGACGGCCCTGCAGGAACTGGCCTTTACGTTGCGCGATGGGATCGAGTACGTGGAGTGGTGCATGGCCGCTGGTCTGGATGTTGATGAATTTGCTCCCCGGTTGTCGTTCTTCTTCAACTGTCATAATGATTTCTTCGAGGAGATCGCCAAGTTCCGGGCAGCGCGTCGCGTCTGGGCGAAGGTCATGCGCGAGCGATTCGGGGCTAAGAACCCGCGCTCCTGGATGTGCCGGTTCCATACGCAAACGGCCGGATGCAGTTTGACCGCGCAGCAGCCCTACAACAATGTTGTGCGCACGGCGATTCAAGCGCTCGCGGCTGTGCTTGGGGGGACTCAAAGTCTCCATACGAACTCCCTCGATGAGGCGCTGGCCTTGCCCACCGAGTTCGCCGCCACGCTGGCCCTGCGAACGCAACAGATCATCGCGCACGAATCGGGCGTCACCAATACGGTTGATCCTCTTGCCGGAAGTTATTTCGTCGAACGCTTGACCACCGATATGGAGCGCGGCTGCTTCGAGTACTTTGAGAAGATTGATGCCATGGGCGGGATGATCGCGGCCATTGAACGCGGCTTCCCGCAGAAGGAGATTCACGAGGCCGCCTATCAGTATCAGCAAGCCATTGACCGCAAGGAAAAGATCATCGTCGGCGTCAATGAGTACGTCGTTGACCGGGAGCCTCAGGAAATTCCCATTCTCTACATTGACGAAAGCGTCGCTGAAATCCAGAAGCAACGTCTGCGGGATCTGCGCAAACGTCGGGATAACGACAGGGTGCGCAAGAGCCTCGACGCTTTGAAGAGAGCGGCTGAGGGGACGGACAACACCATGCCCTATATCCTCGAGTGCGTTCGTGCTTACGCCACGCTCGGCGAGATTTGCGATGCGATGAAAGAGGTCTTTGGCGAATATCAGGAGCCTCCTTTCTAACCCTATGGTGGACCGAAGGATTCGCGTTCTTATCGCTAAACCCGGTCTGGACGGACATGACCGGGGAGCGAAAGTCATTGCGCGGGCATTGCGCGATGCCGGAATGGAGGTCATCTACACTGGCCTGCGTCAGACCCCGGAGCAAATCGTCACCGCGGCCATCCAGGAAGACGTTGATGTCATTGGTCTCTCCATCCTCTCCGGGGCCCACATGACGATCTGTCCGCGCGTCATGGAGCTTGTCCGGCAAAAGGGGCTGACGGATGTTTTGGTCGTCGTCGGTGGGATCATCCCCGATGAAGATATTCCCAAGCTCAAGGCCATGGGAATAGCCGAAGTCTTCCTGCCGGGAACGCTGCTGGAAGACATCATCCGTTTCATTCGAGAGAACGTCAGACGACAGGCGAGCGTGTAAACGGTGGGTGCTCGGGGGCCCGATTCCTGATTCTCCTGATGCCGGGAATTGCAAACCATACCCGCCTATGCATGGAAGACGCGCCGCCGGTCGCATGGCAGTCTCGCGGAGAGAGAAATTCAGGCTGAAAGAATTGCTCACAGAGAGTGAATATGACGACACCGATTGAAACAGTTCCCTCGCTGGCGGAAGAGGTGGCTGCTGCCATCAAGGAGCTGTATGCGAAGGTGCAGAATCTGGTCACCGAGGATGACGAACCCGTGGATAATCTCTACTCGGAGAAGCAACAGCGTCTGTTGACCGAGCCACTCTATAGCTCGTGGGCGGGGCCTGAGCCGGAGGTCGAAGGAGGTCAGCGGCGCCCGTTTCTCGTCTCGGCGAACGTGGGTTTGTTCTTCTCGATCAATGAGCCGCCACTTGTGCCCGATGTCTTTCTCAGCCTGGATGTGACGATCCCTGAGGACTGGCATGAGAAACACCGCCGCACCTACTTTTTCTGGGAGTTCGGCAAGCCGCCTGACGTGGTGATTGAAGTCGTCTCCAATCAGAAGGGGAATGAGCTGGGCAGCAAGCGGCTCAGCTATGCGCGGATCGGCATCCCCTATTACATCGTGTATGATCCGGCCCGGCAGTTGAGCGAGCAGGTCCTGCATATCTTCCAGCGCAACGGGACTGAGTACGTGGCGCGGACCGATCCCTATTTCAAGGCAGTGGGGTTGGGGGTAACCCTCTGGGAGGGAGTCTTCGAGGGCGTTCGGGATACATGGCTACGTTGGTGTGATAGTAGAGGAGAGGTTATCCCTACAGGAGCCGAACGTGCGCAGCGAGAAGCCGAGCGCGCCCAGCGAGAAGCCGAACGCGCGCAGCGAGAAGCTGAGCGCGCCCAGCGGGAGGCTGAACGCGCAGACCGACTGGCCGCCAAACTGCGGGAGCTGGGCATTGATCCCGACACGATCTGAAAAGATCCGAAATCATCTGCTGGCGGCTCGACCGCACGGCGGTTTTGACTGACTGGAGATGACTTCTTCGGCATACGAGCACGCTCGACATCATTCTTCTCCTGATGGCCTGATGAATGCTCATCGGAGGGGGCTTTCGTTTTCATCTGCAACCGGCCTTCCCCCGGTCATTCCTGGTTCGATTCGGAGGTATTATTCGTGGCGCGAACGTTGCCATCCCGAAACAATGTAAATGGAACGCGGACCGTAGATGAACTCGGCGGGACGCGGAGATAAGGCAATGCGTGTCCGAATATGGTGACTTTTGGAGGGGAGAATCATGAAGGCGACGGATCGTATTCCTGTGGGTGCGAGTGCGACCAAGTCGTGGGTTGTGACAAAAGAATTGACCATTGCCCGTCGAGATGACCGATTACCACCTGTGTTTGCTACGCCGATGATGATTTATCTCATGGAAATTGCCTCAGCAGAAGCGATTCAATCTTACCTGCCAGAAGGATGGTTATCGGTTGGTGTGCTCGTGAACGTCAAGCATCTGGCCCCGACGCCGGTTGGAGCAACTGTCACAGCGCGCGCAGAGGTCATCGCCGTCACCGATTCATCGGTCACGTTCGCTGTCGAAGCCTATGACGGGGTGGAAAAGATCGGCGAAGGAACCCACGTCCGCGTGCCGGTTGAGCTGGAACGCTTTCTCAAGCGGGTGAGGAGCAAGACGACTCCGCCGACCCTGCTCGAACCGGGAGGCAATTGCTCCGCACAGATGCAATGAGAGAATGAAAGAGAAAGGAGACGCAGCCGAGCAGGTGATGGATCAAGCCCCCTAAGCGGCCTCCCTTTTGCTGTCCAAGGGGAGCGCTGCGGAAAGGGCGAAATACGAAGAGGTTCCCCTTTTCGGAGCGATCATCGGATGCTCGGTGTCTTAACTTAACGTGATTTCTCAATCCTGTGGTGTAAATGGGAAAATCTGCTTGACACTCGGGTGGCAAGCTCATACAATCTTGGCCGTGTACATGACGATAATTTGAGGCGCTCCGTCTATGGGTGTCGGCTGAGACAGGCGGATGATTCTATGGCGCTACATGTGGTTGCGGAAGCGACAGCTCGATCAGCACAACAGGGAGATGACGGCGGGGCTCAAACGATAGGCTGGAGCGGCCTCCTCTTTATGGTCGGGCGATGGATTCTCCTGGGACTTTTGGTGATGATGAATCTTCTCCCCGCTCGCGGTAACCAGGGCTCAGGGGTGAGGTCGGGCCTCACCGGTCGAGTTCCGGTGGGGGAACTCATCCTGATCGGCGATGGAGAGGTCAGGATCAACGGCTGGCGGGCTACCTGGGGGAGCACGGTGTTCGAGGGAAGCGAGATTGTGACGACATCGAGCGTGGCTTTTGTGAAACTCATGAATGGGGCCGGAGCCATCGTGATTGAACCCTCGAGCCAGGTGAAAATCTCTCGTCGAGTAGCGACACCGGTCGTGCGGGTCATACGAGGGAAAGTAATGGTTCGCAGTCAGGAGCCCTTTGAGCTGGAGACACCGGACCGGACGATTCGCTCGATGGGAGAGGAGCTTTATTCGGTTGTTGTCTCGGAGAAGCGGGTGCGGGTGGAATCGGCCAGGCCTTCGCAGACGCTTTCCGTCGGCCGTGTGCTGGCCATGGCGGCGCCAGCCGTTGCGGGAGCGGCTCTGATTCAGGCCGCATTGGGCTCGCATCCTGCGCCAGCCATTCGCCGGGCCACCAGTGAAGAGCAACAACGAGTGGTTATCGAGTGTCGGACAGAGAAACTTCCCGGTCTGGGATTGCGCGTGGTTGGGAAGGTGCACCGTGGGTTTGTTCCTGTAGCGGGAGCACCGGTCATTATCCGGGTGATGTTCCGCAGTCAGCTCATGATGCCGCTGGTCTCGCATGTTTTGACCGGGACAAGCGGGCCCCATCGCGGGTTCTTTCAAACGGTTCAGGCGGCGACGCAAACCGATTTAAGTCGAGGTGGCGTCGTCGAAGTGGTGACCCAGGTGGATCATGAGCTGGCTCATAACCGATGTCTCTTTTAGGTAGAGTCACTACTGCCGATAACTCATCGGGAGCGTGCCGACGACTCGGCAAGGAGGGACGATGATGACAGCAAAGACAATCGGCCTCCCTCTCACGCTGGTCCTGGTGCTGACTTTGGGGGTCCCGGGACAGAATCAGAATCCCCCTTCGCAGCAATCCCGTCCCGCCACGGAGAATCCGGATGCCCCTCGATCCTCAGGGCCCGCCGAATCCGAGGAAGATTATATTATCGGGCCGGAAGATTTGCTGGAGATTCGCGTCTTCGAGCAGCCGGATTTGAGTGGTGAGGTTCGCGTCTCGGCCCGGGGATTCATTCGTGTGCTACCGTTTCCCGATCCGATCAAAGCGGCGGGACTCACCGAGCTGCAACTGGCCGATCTCATTCGTGAAAAGCTGACGACGCTTTTGCGTAATCCCCAGGTGGTGGTCCGGGTGAAGGAATCACGGAGCCGCTTCGTCGCCGTCATCGGAGCCGTGCGGAAGCCCGATCGGTATGAAGTGGTTCGGGGAATGCGGTTACTCAATCTGCTGGCGGCAGCCGGAGGTCTCACGGAAAATGCCGGCCATACGGTGCACATCATCCGCACGGGAGGCATGATGCCAGCCGATGTCATAACTTCAAACGAAGGCCCCACCCCTACAGTTGATGTTGTTGATCTCCGCCAACTGATGAGTGGTCAGATCGAGGCGGTCAATGTCATCGTTCGTCCCGGGGACATCGTGAGCATTCCCGAAGCCGATCAGATTTTCGTCACGGGGAATGTGACCACTCCGAGCGCCTTGCGCATCCGGGGCGATATGACGCTCACCAAAGCGATTGCCATGGCCGGCGGCTTAAAACCGCATACGCAGAAGAATAAGATCACCATCCTCCGTCCCATTCCCGGAAAAAGCGAGCGGGTGGAGATCGTCGTTGATCTGGAGAAGATCGAGAAGGATCATTCGCAGGATCCAGTTCTTCAGGCTAACGATGTGGTTTTCGTGCCGTCCTCCTCGGCACGCAATATCGGCATGGCGATGCTGAACGCCTTCAGCCTCGGCGCTGCTTCACAACTCATCTGGTTGTTGCGCTAGAGATGATCCGAATCCGACAGGGAGGGAGAGAACTCAGTGCCTGATTCTGACGACAGACCCTATTTGCCTGCCACGCCCTCATCGGAGCCTCCGGCGGTGCCACCGGGGAACGTGGTGAAATTTTACCCGGCCAGTACCTTCTCCTCCCGGTCAAGCGAGTGGGGAGAGCGAGATGTTCATTTGCTCGATTACTGGCGGATCATCAAGAAGCGTCGGTGGATCGTGCTCGGTGTCGTCTTCATCATCGTGACCGTGGTGACCATTCGCATGTATCGGATGCCTTCGATCTACGAATCGAGTGGACGGATCATCATCAACCAGCAAACGCCGCTGCGACTGACGCGCGAGAAGGAAACGTCGCCCGAAGTGTACACCAACGATCTCCAGTACCTGGAGACGCAGCAGAACGTCTTGCGAAGCCGGGAGCTGGCCCGTCGCGTCATCGAGGAGCTGCACCTGGAGACCCACCCCGATTTTGCCGACATCGTCAGCCGACTCCCTGACCCCGAGCAGCGACGAACGGAGATGATCAATCGGTTTCTGGCCAATCTCGATGTCCAGCTTGTGCGGAATACCCGGGTCGTCTCCGTCACCTACAGTGCGCACGATCCTGCGCTAGCGGCACAGGCCGTCAATGAGCTGTTTAATCAGTACATCAAGTACACGCTCGAATCGCGTTCGGAATCCACGCGTAGCGCCAGCGAATGGCTTAACGAGCAGATCACTGACCTGCGGAGCCGAATCGAACAGGCCCAGGAAGAGCTCGTCAAATACAGCCGGGAGAACGAAATCATCCAGTTAAACGAAAATCAGACGATCACCGTCGAGCGCCTGGCAGACCTCAATCGGCGACTCGTCGAAGCGGAGACCGAACGCATTCGCGCTGAGACCCTTTATCGGTTGAGTCGGGAAGGGGCGGTTGATTCGCTCCCGCCGATTGTGGCCGATCCGACTGTTCAAAGTCTCAACAGCCGGCTGGCTGAACTCAGGCAGGAACTGGCTCAGTTGAATGTCGAGTATCAACCCACCCATCCCAAAGTCCAGCGCGTGCGTGAGCAAATCACCGAACTGGAGCAGCAGTTGGCGCAGGCCAAGCGGCGGATCCTGGGAAACATCGAGGCCGAATATAAAGCCGCCGTCCGGCGCGAACGCGACCTGCGCCGGGCCCTCGAAGAGCAGCGGGCCGAGACGTTGAAGCAGAACGAGCGGGCCATCCAGTTGAGCCTCAAACAGCGGGAAGTGGCCGCCACGGCGCAGCTTTACGAAGGATTGCTGGAGAAGCTCAACGATGTGAAGCTGTTGTCCCGATTGACGACGACGAACATTCAAATCCTCGACAAGGCCGAGATCCCCATGTTTCCCGCTCGCCCGCGCAAGCTCTTCAATATTGGATTGAGCCTGCTCATCGGACTGGTTGTTGGAATCGGCCTGGCGCTGTTCATCGAGTACCTGGACAACACGATCAAATCCGCTGAGGAGGTGGATCGTTTGCTCGGTCTACCGGTTCTCGGTGTTGTTCCGGCGCTGGAGACGCTGGAAAAGCGCGGGTTGCTGGCGCTGCCTCGGGTAGCCCGGTCGAGAACGGCCGATCGGCCGATTCTTATCACTGACCGCCAGCGATCGAGTTTCGCTGAGGCATTTCGAAGCCTGCGCACGTCAGTTTTATTGTCGCATGCCGAGCGTCCTCCTCGAACGATCCTGTTTACCTCATCGAGTCCGGGCGAGGGCAAGACGACGACGGCCATCAATACGGCGCTGTCGCTGGCGCAAACAGGAGCCCGCGTTCTGCTCGTTGACGGTGATCTGCGCAAGCCGGGTCTCCATAAAGCCCTTCGGGTGAAGAATCATCCCGGCTTATCGGCCTATCTGACACGTCCGGTCGAGCTGGACACGATCATCGTGGGAGAGACCGTAGCCAATCTCTCCGTCATCCCCTCGGGAGCCATTCCGCCTAATCCTTCGGAGCTGTTGGGCTCAACCAAAATGCGCGACCTCCTCAAACACCTGAGCGAGCGCTATGACTTCGTCATCCTCGATTCGCCTCCCGTGTCCACGCCCGATGCCCTCATATTGTCGGCGCTCGTTGATGGCGTGATCCTCGTCATTCGATCGGGTGACACACCGCGCGATCTCGTTCGACGAGCGACCCAGGCGCTCGAAGACGTCAACGCCAAGATTTTCGGCGTCGTGCTCAATCGAATTGATGCGAACCAGGACGGCTACTACTATTACTACTACCGCTCCTACTACGGCGAGAGCGATGAGACGCGGGCTCTCTCTGACGGTGACGACGGACCGGAGGGACCGACGAGCCAGTCATGATTGACGTGCATTGTCACATCTTGCCCGGGGTTGATGATGGGCCGAAGGCGTGCGACGAAGCGCTCGCCCTGGGCGAGCAGCTCATTGCCCAGGGCGTGACGACGGTGATCGCAACGCCGCACCATCTTCATCTACAGTTCCCGGAATGCCCGGAGGAGAAGCTGGCGGCCCTCCGAGAAGCGCTTCAGCAGGAATTCGGTGGGCGCCTTCGCATTTGTCCCGGAGCTGAAGTGCGGTTCGTCCCGGAAGTGAAACGCCTGCTCCACCGGCGCGATCTCTTCCTCAACGGGAGTCGCTATTTGCTCGTCGAATTTCCTCACGATTTTGTCCCGCATGGGATCGAACATCTCGTGTTCGAGCTGACCAGTCGCGGAGTCGTTCCCCTCATCGCCCACCCGGAACGCAATCGGCAGTTCAGGGAACGACCCGAACGACTGGCGGAGTTGATTCGCCTCGGCTGCTATACTCAGAGCGATGCCCCCAGCATTGTCGGGGACTACGGTCGCCGGATTAAAAAAACTGTCCTCGGCTGGATTGAACGGGGACTCGTCCACATCATTGCCTCCGACGCACATGGTGTGAGGTTTCGACCGGCGAAACTCGATCAGGCTGTCGCAGAGGTTGAAAAGATCTTCGGGACAGATGTGGCTCGTGCACTCTTTCGAGATAACCCACAGGCTGTCATTGATGACGGTGAAATTGCGTTTACGTTCGAGGTAACTCAAGCGAGATCGTTCCTGCGCTCGTTCGCGTGAACTGCGCGTGTTCGTGTGAGTGTTGGAATGGCTGAATCCGATGTGCGTGATGTCTACCTGCGTCTGGACCGGCCTGAGGTGAGGGTCGGTCTGGTCGTGGTTGCGCTGGTTGCGGCGGGTGCGACCCTGCTGTGGGTTCGGGCGGGGCACCGTGTAGTCCAGCTCTCCTCGGCACTGGACGGGGCCAATCTCACCGCAGCCCTGGAGTACGTTCCCGATCATCCTCTTGTTCATCGGCGGTTGGGATTGCTCTCCCTCTACGACCCCCTGACTCTGGAGCCTCTCCGGGCGGTGGATCATTTTCGCCGAGCCGCACGGGGAAATCCATTCGATTTCCAGTCGTGGATGTTGCTTGGTCAAGCGTTAGAAACCGCCGGACAAGGGGAAGCTGCCGAGCGGGCGTATCGCAAAGCCCTTGAGCGAGCACCTCGGTACTTTCTCCCGCGATGGCTCTACGCCAATTTCCTCCTCCGGCAAGGGGCAAATGCGCGCGCTCTCGCGGCGTTTGAGCAGGCGGTGGAAGCAAATCCGCCGGCTGCCGAAATTTTCTCCGACATGATCTGGCAATCAAGTTCCGCGGCCCCGCATGATCTCGTACAGGCTGCCCTCCGCCTTCGCTCTCCCGAGGCGCGGGAAATCATCACCGGGTATCTCATCGCTCGCGGAGAGACCGATGAGGCGCTCCGGCTCTGGGAAAATCTCACGTGGGATGCGTCAGGGATGGAGAGACTGACCCGATCGCTCGTCGCGGAGCTAATGCGCCAAAAGCAGTTCGGGCGCGCAGCTCGCGTCTGGCATGACGGGATGAAGCGAAAGGGGTATGCCGTGAGCGACGGCGACGAGCGGTTCTGGAATGGCGGATTCGAGTACGGTCTTGCTCCCGTCACGTCTGAACCCGGGTTTGACTGGTGCGTCCGGAGCACATCGGACGTGAAAACCGACATCGTCGAGTCAGGAGCATCGGCGGGACGACGGGCGCTCAAACTGACATTTCTTGCCCGGGAGCAGGTGACCTTTGCTGGGGTGTCCCACTCTCTCGCTCTATCACCGGCGACGGCCTATCGTCTTCGGTTCCGTTACAGGACAAAAGAGATGGTGGCACCGACAGGCCTTCTCGTCGAGATCGCCAGAGGATTCGGCGACGGTGCACTGTCTCTCCTGACGCGTTCTCGCCCGCTCGGCCCATCGGCCAACTGGGCGGAGGTTTGTCTTCCTTTTGAGACCCCGGCGACCGATGACCTCATCACTGTGCGAATTGTGCGGCGACCGATAGGGCCATTGTATGATTACATCTCAGGCAGCGTGTGGTTCGACGAATTCACGGTGGAGCCCGTCTCCAGCGCCCATTCTGCCTGCGATGATCTCTCCGGTGAAGGGAGTCGTCTCGACCAGCGAGGTGACGTGCGGTGATGCCTACGGCCATTGTTGAGGAGGATCGTCTCGTTGCTCTTGACGTGACCAGGACCTCTCGGCTCGGGAGCCAGAGGGACCAGAGGCATCCTTCTGTTGGGGTTGTTCAGGCATTGGAGTCCTTCATCTTCTGGGGTCTCACGCTCATGGTCTGCAGTGCACCCTGGCTTTACGGCGGGCAGAGTCCCTACGTTCTCGGATGGCTCACGGTTGGACTGGCAGCACTCGGCCTGCTTTGGTCGGTGAAGAGTGCTCTGGAAGGAGCGATTCGTCTGCTATGGTCGCCGATTCATACGCTGTTTGGTGCCTTTGTGATCCTCGGCGTGGTTCAGGGGTTGCCGCTCCCCATGGCCATTCGCTCGATCGGGACGGAGACCGATCTGCTCGGCGTGGGGAGTGCATCCTGGAAGTGGATCACGATGAATCCTCAAGCGACGGGCGAGATCGTATGGCGGCTGATCGTGCTCTTCGCCTACTTCCTCCTGGTGACGGCAGTTATGCGAACGCGACGACAGGTCAGGGCTCTCATGTGGGTTCTCATCATTAGCGGCTGCGCCATCTCGGTCGTCGCTCTCATGAATCGCGTTGCACCGGAAAAGGCGCTTCTCTGGCGTTTCGACGGGGAATCGCTCGCTTTCGGTCCGTTTGCCAATCGTGCGCATTTTGCTGCGTTCATCGAGCTGGTGATGCCGTTCGCTGTTGCCTTTCTGGCGGCTTCGCCTCGCCGCCGCGACTTCTGGCCGATCGTCGGCGTCGCCGTGCTCCTGATGAGCGTAGCGGTCGTGCTTTCGGCTTCGCGGGCCGGTGTTGTGTTGATTGTGCTCGAGGTACTCGTCCTCATTGTCCTTAGTGGAAGGAAGCGAGTCCGCTGGCTCGTGATAGGCCTTGGGCTGGCGCTGGGCGTTGCCGGTGTCGTCTGGCTTACCACCGAAGGGGCCTTTGAGCGGATTCTTCGCCGGTTTACCGAGGAGACTCTGGTCTTCAGTCCGGGGTCGCCGACGACCCGACTGACGATCTGGAGCACGACACTGACGATGATTGCCGATCAACCTCTTTTAGGAGTTGGGCTGGGCGCCTTCGACGTGGCCTATCCTCGTTACGACGCGGGGAATGGCCTTCAATTGACCGCCCATGCCCATAACGAATTCCTTCATGTGGTGAGCGAAACGGGTGTGGTGGGAGGACTGATGAGCCTTCTCTTTCTCCTGTCCGGCGTTCGGATAGGTCGTCGTGCACTGCGACAGGCGGATGCCGAACTTCGGCCTCCGGCCTTCGCTGCTGCTGTTGGCTGCGGGGCACTCGCAATCCACAGCCTCGTAGATGTTCCGCTTCACGTTATGGCCAATGCCTTGGCCTTTTTGAGCGCGATGGCTGTACTGCTTGTGATCGAGAGGATGAGCGCGGTCTCGCGCCCCTCTCTGAGCGCGAGCGCCCCAAACCACCCGGCAGCGCTCGCCCGTCAGGAGGTATCGCACGCGGACTTATGATGTCGCCGGTCAGTGGCCGGCGTTTGCACACGAGGAACAAACATGATGTCCTGGTACGCCATTCACACGAAGCCCCGACAGGAGGACGTCGTGGAAAGAAATCTCCAGCGTTGGGGCCTCGTTACCTTCAATCCCAAACTGGAGAAGGTCCGTTACCTCGCTGGGAAGCGACGGTCACACGTGGGACCATTGTTCCCTGGCTACATTTTCTCCCGATTCGATCCTGCCGTCTCGCTCCGGCTCGTCCGGTATGCGCACGGCGTCCGCGATGTCGTCCGATCGGGCGGTGAGCCCGTTCCCGTAGCGGATGAGATCATTGAGCTGATTGCCGCGCGGATGTGCGAAGGGTACGTTCGCATCGAACCGCAGTTTCGCCCGGGGGACCGCGTGCGTATCGAGAGTGGTCCGCTCAGCGGCCTGACGGGTATTTTCGAGCGGGAGATGAGCGATCGGCAGCGCGTCATGATCCTGCTCGCGGCCATTGAATATCACGCTCGCGTCATCGTCGAGAAGTCGTGTTTGAGGAAATTATGAGCTAGAGGCCAGGAGTCAGAAGCCGAAGGCTCACCTTCCGGCTCCTCGATCTGACTCCCGGCCTCTTTTCCAGCGCGTCGCGCTGATGAAAACCGGAAGGAATATCGTTGGGGGCAGGTGGCGCACCTGATGGGCGGCAGCCTGCCTTGAGGGGGAACGAAGAAGATGGCTTTCTTTCTCGTGACGGGTGGAGCCGGGTTCATCGGCTCGCATCTTGTTCATCGCCTCGTCGGCGAGGGCCACCGGGTCAGAGTCCTCGACAATCTCTCGGAGGGACGACGAGAAAATCTCGCTGATGTGATGGATGCCATCGAATTCATCCTCGGCGATCTCCGCGATCGCGCCGTCGTGCGCCGGGCGGTCACCGGTGTGGAATACGTGTTGCATCAAGCTGCCTTGCGGTCTGTGCCTCGGTCGGTGGCCGATCCTTTCGCCACGCACGATGTCAATGTGACGGGCACTCTCACGCTTCTTCTGGCGGCGCGGGATGCGGGCGTGCGTCGTGTGGTTTTCGCCTCGTCCTCTTCGGTCTACGGATCGGCGGCAGAGCTTCCGCTTCGGGAGAGTCAGATGCCTCAACCCATTTCTCCCTATGCAGCCTCAAAGGTTGCCGGAGAGTTTTACTGCGCGGTGTTCACGTCGCTCTATCAGGTGGAGACCGTGTGCCTGCGCTACTTCAACGTTTTCGGCCCTCGACAGGACCCCACATCGGAGTACGCAGCGGTGATTCCTCGATTCGTCATGGCGGCTCTCACGGGCGCTCCCCTGGAGATTCATGGCGATGGGCTGCAATCGAGGGATTTCACTTACATTGACAATGTGGTGGAGGCGAATCTTCTGGCCGCCACAACGCCGGGGATTGCCGGCGAGGTTTTCAATGTCGGCGGAGGCGAACGCTATTCGGTACTGGAGATCAAGGCGCATCTCGAAGAAATTCTCGGCACACCTTTGGCGGCCTATCACACACCGGCGAGAGCCGGCGATGTCCGTCACACGCAGGCCGACTTGACCAAAGCGGCCGAACGGCTGGGCTATCGCCCGACGATTTCCTTCCGTGAGGGATTGAGGAGAACGGTCGAGTCTATTCGTGTTGCGCTCGGCCCCAGGTAATGGGGTGAGTATCAAACGAAATGAAAGCGTTCTGTTCGATTCGCAGGGGCGAGGCATACGCCGACACCACTTGATTATCTTCATGCCGAAGAAGATCACGGAAAAGACGATGAAAGGCGTCGTAGCCCTGACGGCGACACAGGGAGCCGTGCTGGCCCTTACCCTGGGAACGAACATCGTACTGGCCAGGTTGCTCGAGCCCGGCGACGTCGGAATTTACGCCCTGCTCAACATCGTCGTTTTGGCGGCCTACTTCTTTACCGATTTCGGGTTAGCGGGAACACTGATTCAGCGACCCGAAGAGCCGTGTCGGCGAGAGCTGCGAACTGTGTTCACGGTTCAAATGGTCCTGGCCCTCGCTCTGACGTGCGGCCTTGTGATGCTTGGCCCGACGGTGCGCCATTTCTACCGGCTTGATGAGGGAATCGGTCCGGCGCTCCCCGTACTCAGCCTCATTCTCCTGGCGACACCGTTCGAATCGGTTTCCGGTGTCGTCTTGGAACGGAGGTTGAACTATTCGGCGGTGGGAGTCATTCATCTGCTTGGAGGAATCAGTTATGCCGGGACGTCCATTAGCTTGGCCGTGACGGGAGCGGGCGTGTGGAGCTTGATCGGGGGAAACGTGGCATCGAGTCTCACCCGGGCGCTCGTCGCCGTGACGCT
The DNA here is from genome assembly GCA_035573895.1 of Blastocatellia bacterium. NCBI lineage: Bacteria > Pseudomonadati > Acidobacteriota > Blastocatellia > Blastocatellia bacterium. The sequence goes on from DATLZR010000105.1 coordinate 38,245, forward strand.
CTCCCGGTGGCCGATAGGTGTGGCGCTTGAGGGGCGATTTCTCCGCGAGTCCTTGTCATCGGGGATCTCCTATCAACTGGGCGGTATTTTGCCTCTCGTTCGGGACAACGCGCCGCTGTTGATGGCAGGGGTGCTGTTCGGCCCGATTCCGGTGGGATATGTGGCCTGGGCGCGAACGCTGACGTATGGTCTGACGAATGTCTTCGCTCATGCCTGGGCGCGCGTGGGCTATAGTGCGACGGCGCGTCTGTGTCAGGAACGGCAACAGCAATCGGTCTTGATCGAGAAGATGACGCTCACTCTGACGCTGGTGATCCTCCCGCTCAGTATTCTGCTGATCGGTCTGCGGCGACCGATGATCTCGGTGATCTTCGGTGATAAATGGTTGCCGGCCCTGCCGGCGGTCGTTCTCTTTGGTATGCGCATGATTGGGGCCAGTCTGGCTACGCTTTTTGTTGCGGCGCTTAACGGGAATGGACATTTTCCTCTGGGAGCCCGAATCCTCTCCATCTGGACGTTGCTCGAAGTACTCGTTTCCACGCCACTCATTCTCATGTTTGGCGGAATCGGAGTCGCTATAGGTGCGGCGGCGACAGTTTGGGTGGCCGTCGTATGGATGATCCGCGCCCTTCAAAAGATAAGCTGTCCCGGTATTGTGAAAGCCGTGACTAAACCCACTGTGGCTGCTCTCATCACCAGCCTTTTCCTCGAGGTGATGAGCAGCTATGTCACCGGAGTGATCTCGCTCGCAGTCATCGGCCTGAGCGGACTTGCTGTTTACCTGGTGGTCATTGTCCTCACCATCCCGGAGATCTCGGCGAGCGCCGTCAGGCATGCGGCAGGGTTACGGCAGCGCTTCGTGGTAGGAGAGCTATGAAGCTATGAAGGACGATCGTTGGGGACCATCCGATGGTGCTCCTGATGTGGGATGGCGCGACCTGTATCCTTCCGGAGCGGCTCCGTCGTTTGCTATCGCCGTTCTGGTTCCGACATATCGGCGACCGGAGTATCTGTCCCGCTGTTTGCAATCACTGATGGAGCAAACGAGGCCCCCCAGGGAAGTGATTGTGATTGTGCGCGATACTGATCGGGAGTCTCACGAAGTCGTGCGAAGGTTTCAGGTAGGATCGGCAACAGTGTGCGTAACAATGGTTCCCGTCACGCAGCCGGGACCCCTTGCCGCCATCAAACGAGGTTTCGCAGCAGTTGCCGGAAGAGGCGACATTGACCTGGTTCTGGTCATTGATGACGATGCTGAGGCAGAACCGGACTGGGTCGAAAGGATAAGCCGTCATTTCCTTGACCCGTCGGTGGGGGCTGTGGGAGGACCAACACCCAACTTCATCGGGGGAGGATCAGGCGAACTGCCGCCAGCCACCGTGGTCGGGTACATTTCCTGGTACGGCAGGCATATCGGCAACATGTACCGATCTCCCTCTTTCACCGACGTGCGCCCGGTGCAGAGTTTCATGGGAGGCAATGTAGCGTTTCGACGAACCGTGCTCGATTGCCTCGAGGTGGAGATGCGGTTGATCGGCAGTGCCGTCGCCTATGAGGTTGACCTGGCCTTCCAGGTGATCGGGAAAGGGTATCAGGTTCTCTTCGACCCACTCGCGCGAGTTCGCCACCATGAAGTACCCCGTCCGCCTGACGTCGAGTCGCGGGAGGATGTCGCGCGAAAAATCTACTCCTACAGCCACAACCACACCTACGTGATGATGAAGCATCTGCATCTGTGGAGAAAGCTCGCCTTTCTCGTCTATTTTTTCCTTCGGGGCGAGCGGGGTTCCTGGGGCCTGGTGACGGCTCTTGGCGAGACGATACTGCGGCGGCGAGTATCCCACTGGCGACATGTCCCGCTGGCCTATCGGGGCAAGATCGCGGGCCTGAGAGCCTATCTGGACTACCGAAAGGAGCAAAGATCGCGCCTGTGCCGGGAGGCCACTCGACCAAACGGAGGTGATCCGGTCGGGAATCCGATCAGCATAGCATAAGGTGCACATTCGAGAGTGTCGCCATGCAGCGTATCGCTCATCTCCAGCACAGTTTTCAGATGAGATCCTCCGTGAGCGCCATAGCCCTGGCGCTCTCGATAGGATACGGCCTGGCGTCGTTGCTCACTATGGCCAACTGGCGCTGGATACTCATCGGCGGCGTCTTTATCGTTACTCTGGTGGTTGGGTTGCAGATTCTCCGTGACTGGCGACGGGGGATCACGGCATTCTTTCTCTGGATCGTGGTAGAAGACCTCATACGAAAATACATGGGCAACCAGATCATCCTCTATGCCGCTAAGGACCTGCTCATCGTCATGACCTATGCCAGCTTTCTTCTATGGCGGAGAAGGTCGGCGAGCACAGGAGGATGGCAGAATCCCGTCGAGGTTCCCCTGCTGGTGTGCCTGGGCGTGGCCATCGTGAATTGTTTCAACACGGAGATTGATCACCCGCTGGTTCCCCTTGTCGGGTTGCGGATGAATTTCTTCTACCTCCCGCTTCTGGTCCTCGGCTATGTTTATTTTGACTCGGATGCGCGAGTCCGCCGATTCCTTTTGCTGTCGCTCGTCGCGGGAGGAGTGGTCGCGCTGCTGGGCCTTGCGCAGTCGCTTGTTGGACTTGGGTTCCTCAATCCGGGCGGATTTGTCCCTGGCTTACGCCTGGAACTCATTCGCGTGACCCCCGAAAGTCAGTTGTTGATTCCTCGCCCGAACTCGGTCTTTGTGGATGCCGGACGGTTCTCTCAGTACCTGTTTGTGCTCTTCTATTTGGGTCTGGGGGCGATCTGTTACTGGCATCGGTGTGATACCGGGCGCAATTCAGCGGGTGCGGATGCCTGGTCGGAGAACCGCTGGCCCGAGGGTCAGAGGCGATTCCCCTGGGAAATGCCTCGTCCCCCACGCTGGCCTCGATGGACGAAGGTGAGGCAATCGGCCTACCACACTTTTTTCCGTGGCGGCATCTTCGTCTGGGTTTGCTTCGGTCTCATCGTGGCGGGCCTTTTTGTTAGCGCGCAACGGGCCGTCATCGTTCTCCTCGGCCTATCGTTTGTTGTGATCGTGGTGATTGCCTGGTTGGAAAGGCTCCGCTCCTGGGTCAATCGCGGCAAAAGCAGTCGTTTTCCCCTGGCGAAGACAGCAATCTGCGCCATGGGTGTGATCGGTTGCTACAGTCTCATTCGTTGGGATCATCTCGTGGCCGTTTATCGGTTCTGCCTCGAAACGCTCTCGCCACTGGCGCGCGAAACGGAGCTGACCTGGCGTCCCTATGTCTACTGGCAGGACATCCTCAAGGCTGTGCGACAATCGGGAGTCGTCGGTCATGGGACGGGGACGGCGTCGCTCGGCTTGCAGTACGTTTACGACCTCGATTACATGTACGCGGATCAGATCTACCCCTACGCCATTGAGGGTGGCTATGCGTCGGTGATCTGGGAAGCTGGACTCCTCGGACTGGCCGTCTGGTTGTGGTGGACGACACGGCTTGTGATCGCTGGCGTGCAAACGACGCGCTTGCTTCGGGGATCGCGGTTCCACTGGCTCGGGATCTCGCTTTCGATCTTCATCTTTTGCTTCCTCTTCCCCTACTTTTTCCTGGGCATGCAGGTTTATCAAAACTACGTCACCAATGCCTATCACTGGTTTCTCTGCGGGTTGTTATTCCGCTTGCCCGCACTGATCGGGCAAGCCAAATCGTGCCACGATGCCGGTGAAGTGCGACGACCTCTCGGTGCAGGGAACTGATTTCTGGTTTCGGTATGACGAATGGCAAACGGCGCTGTCTCGTGTTGACCAGCGAACTCAACACCTGCGGTGGCATTCAGCGATATACCCGTCATTTGATTCGCTGCCTGAGGGAGATCTACGGAACCGATGCAGTTCGGTCGGTTTCGCTCCTCGCCCGGTCACCGAGGAATGGGTGCGCGACGACGCCAACACTCCTGGATAAGATGGCGTTCAGTTTTCAAAGCCTGCACGAGGCCATTCGCTGGAGACCACAGGCGATCGTCTGCAATCACATCGGGTTGGCTCCCGTCGCGATCGCGTTGAAGAGGATGATGAAGGTGCCTTACGTTGTGCTCACCCATGGCGATGACGTGTGGCGTCCCGTCTCTCGCTGCCAATGGGAACAGGCAGCGATGCTTGTTTCCGTGAGCCAGTACACAGCCCGCTTTCTTTGCGAGCGACGCGGGGTGGAAGTGGAGAAAGTTTGGATTATTCCGGCAGCGCTGGACCCTGAGCTGATTGCCTCTCCGGTTACGGAGGAGGACGTCGTCGCGCGCCACCGGCTCGCAGGCAAGCGCGTGCTCCTGACGGTGAGCCGGCTTGACAGTCAGAGTCGCTACAAAGGCCATGAACAGGTCTTCCGTGCCCTGGCGAAGATTCGACGGCACCTCCCCCCCTGCGTTTATCTGGTCGTCGGCACCGGCAATGATCGGACGTATCTGGAAAGACGCGCTGCCGAGTTCGGCCTCGGGGACATTGTGGTTTTTACCGGTGCGGTGGAGGATAACCTGCTCCCGGCCTACTATCGGGCATGTGATGTCTTTATCATGCCGAGCCTCACCGATTGCGAAAAGATGGTCGGCGAAGGATTCGGCATCGCCTATATTGAGGCAGCGGCCTTCGGCCGTCCGGCGATTGCCGGACGCGGAGGCGGCGCGACTGAGGCCGTTCTCGACGGCGTGACCGGGCTTTTGGTCGATCCTCAGAGCGTGGATGAGATCGCGCAGGCCATTCTCACACTCCTCACAAACGATGACCTTCGTCAGCGTCTGGGCGAACAGGCGCGGGCGCGGGCTCAGCGCGAGTTCACCTTTGATCGCTTCCGGCAACAGGTGGCCGACTTGTTTACCGTCCTTTTCGCGGAAGGCAGCGGCGCATGAGGATTTTGAAAGTCGTCCGGGTCTTTTACCCTGCCGTGACGTGCGGCGGCCTGGCGCTCACAAGCTATGACATTGCACGGCTGCTTGCGCGACGCGGTCATGACGTGACGGTCTTCAGTTCCGATATTCTTGATCGCCATCGCACACTATTCGGTCACACCGTTGAGGATGAGGTTGACGGTGTGCGCGTGATTTATTTTCACACGGTCCTACGCTATCGCTGGGATGGACTTCAACCTGATCTCTGCGACTATCTCGATCGGGTGAGGGAATTCGACCTCATCCATGTCTACGGGTATCGGGATTTTCTCTCGACGCTTGTTTGCAGTTTCGCTCGTCGTGCCGGAGTACCTTATGTGATCGAGCCGATGGGCATGCTCCGGCCTATCTGTCGGAGCCTGCGGAAGAAGAAAGTCTACGACCGCCTCTTTGGACGGCGCTTGGTGGCGGGGGCGCGACGGGTGATCGTTACCTCGGAACAGGAACGGCAGGAAGCGCTCGCCTGGGGTGTTTTGCCCGATCAGCTCGTCGTCCGGCGCAACGGCCTTGATCTCTCGGAGTTCGAGAAGTTGCCGGAACCCGGCGCGTTTCGGCGTCGGCTGGGCCTGAGAGCGACCGACCGCCTCGTCCTGTATCTCGGACGCATCAGCCGAAAGAAAAACGTTCCTCTTCTCGTTGATGCCTTCGCCGATCTGGGAATGCACGGGACGATTCTCGCCATCGTCGGTCCGGACGATGGCGATGGCAGTCGCGAGGACGTCCTGGAAGCAATCGAGCGCCGGCGGCTCAACGGATCAGTGGTGCTCGTGGGGCCTCTGGTGGGGACGGAGCGGCTGGCCGCATATGTGGATGCGCATGTTTTTGTTCTGGTGTCGGAAAGTGAGAACTTCGGCAATGCAGTGGCGGAAGCCATCGCCTGTGGAACTCCGGTGATCATCTCCGAGCGCTGCGGCATCGCCCCGTTGGTGTCGGGTCGAGCCGGACTGGTGATCCCCGTCGAACGAGCCGCGCTCACCGAGGCTCTCCGACATCTCCTCACCCGCGATGACGAACGGCGAGAGATGGCCTGCCGCGCACGGCACCTGCGAGAAGAACTCTCCTGGGAGGAACCGATTACTCTTCTGGAGGATCTCTACGAGGGCATTGTTCGCGACGATCGGTCCGCGACGTATCGGCGGAGTGCGGAATCATCTGCTGCCCCTTCAGCTCGAGGGGAAAATATCGCTCAGATGATCCTGCAGGGGGAAGCACCATGATTGTCCTGGGGATCAATGCCTATCATGGAGATGCTTCGGCAGCGCTTGTAGCCGATGGCCAATTGATCGCAGCGGCGGAGGAGGAACGCTTCAGCCGGATCAAACATGCGGCGGGCTTCCCTCGCCAGGCCATCCGGTACTGCCTGAATGCTGCAGGAATTCGAGCACAGGAGATCGCCCATATCGCCATCTCTCGACGACCGAGTGCCCATCTCTATCGGAAGATTCTTTACGCGCTGGCGCATCAGCCCGATCATCGGTTTCTGAAGAACCGATTGGCCAATGCCGCCCGTGTGCGTGACGTGAAACAAGAGCTGGCACTGACGCTGGATCTGTCACCGCGTGAGATTCGAGCGGAGGTCCATCTGGTGGAGCATCACCGCGCTCATCTAGCCAGTTCGTTCTTCGTCTCCGGATTCGATCAGGCCGCTCTGCTGTCGCTCGACGGATTCGGTGATTTCGTCAGTACGATGTGGGGCGTCGGACGCGATCGAACGCTCCGCATTGATGGGTACGTGACATTTCCTCACTCCCTCGGCGTGCTGTACACGGCGGTCACGCAATATCTGGGCTTTCCCCGGTACGGCGACGAGTACAAAGTCATGGGACTGTCAGCCTATGGCGAGCCGATGTACCTCGACGAGTTCCGTCAAATTGTGCGCGATGGTCGAGGATTGGGATTCAGGCTCAATCTCTCTTACTTCGTTCATCACCGAGAGGGGATTAGCATGACGTGGGACGATGGTGCGCCCACAGTCGACTCGATTTACTCCGACGCCTGGGCCCGGCGGTTCGGCCCGCCCCGCCTGCCGGGAGATCCGGTGGAGGACCGTCACGCTCATCTCGCCGCTTCACTTCAGGGCGTTTTGGAGGAAGTGATCCTGAATCTTCTGAGGCGATTGCACGAGCGAACGGGCCTGAAGGACCTTTGTCTGGCCGGGGGCGTCGCCCTCAACTGCGTGGTCAATGGAAAGATTCTGGCCGAGACGCCCTTCGAGCGCGTTTACATCCAGCCCGCCGCCAATGACGCCGGGACGAGCATTGGAGCGGCCTTCTATGTCTGGCATCAGATTCTGGGTCAGCCGCGCCGATTCAGCATGGACCACGCCTACTGGGGACCTGCTTTCAGCGATGAATCCATTCGCCAGGTGCTTGACCGAGCCGGTGTGAGTTATCGTCGCCTGAAGCGAGACGAACTCGCCCGGACGGTTGCCGAACGTGTGGCGCGGGGCCAGATCATCGGACTGTTCCAGGGCCGGATGGAATTCGGTCCTCGGGCTCTCGGCAATCGAAGCATCCTCGCTGATCCTCGCCGCGCGGAGATGAAAGAGATCTTGAACCGGCGCGTCAAGCACCGAGAGCCGTTCCGCCCGTTCGCCCCGTCCATCCTGCAAGAAGCGCTCGGCCGCTATTTCGAGCAGACCCATCCCTCGCCCTTCATGCTGATGGCTTACAAAGTGAGACCCGAAAAGCGCGCGGAGATTCCCGCTCCCACGCACGTTGATGGAACCGGACGCGTGCAAACGGTCACCCGTGAGGCGAACCCGTTCTTCTGGCAGGTCATTCACTATTTCGAGCGGCTGACCGGAGTCCCCCTGGTCGTCAACACGTCGTTTAATGAGAACGAGCCCATCGTCTGCACGCCAGATGAGGCAATCGCTTGTTTCCTTCGCACCCGAATGGATGGATTGGCCATCGGTGACTATTTCGTCGTGAAGAGGGACGGCGACCCTCCGGTCTTCGAAGACTCCCAGGCGAAAGAGTTTGCGCAACGAAGTCGCGGGGACCTTCCCCTTTGCGAAGAATCACGAAACCGTGCGGTTCAGGGAGAGAGATAGCGAATGCCAAAGCCTGAACTGAATCAGCTTGAGCCGAGGCCGCTGCGGATTCTCGTGCTGAATCAATACTTCCCCCCGGATACGGCGGCGACGGCGATGATGGCTGCGCGGATTGTACAGCACCTGGCCCGGCGGCATCGGGTGACCGTGATTGCCGGCCGACCCTCCTACAATCCCACGGACCGCCATGGACTTTATCTCTGGCGGCGAGAGCACCTGGGGTCGGTGACCGTTCTTCGCGTGGGGTCAACAGCATGCTCGCGTTATCGCATGAGAAATCGGCTGGCGAACTATCTGTCGTATCTCGTGCTGGCCTTCCTGCGAGCCCTTTGGGTGAAGGCGGATGTCATTATTGCCATGACTGATCCGCCGATCATCGGTCTTGTAGCCGCTCTGGTCGCCAGGTTTCGCAGATGTCCCTTTGTGTACAATATCCGCGATCTCCACCCTGATATGGCGCTGGCCAGCGGATTAATCACCCCCGCCTGGTGGGTGACGTTGTGGGAGCGGCTCCATCGGTGGATACTGAAGGAGGCGGCGTGCGTCATCGTCCTCGGCGAGGATATGCGGCGGCGCGTTCTCTCAAAGGGTGTGACTGCCGACAAGATCGCAGTTGTGCGGGATGGGGCGGAGGTTTCGACGCTCTCCCCGCCGCCGGATCATCCGATAGTGCGCGAACTTCGTGCCAATTTCCCTTTCGTTGTCCTTCATGCGGGGAATCTCGGCCATTATGGGGCCTGGGAGACGGTGGTGAAAGCGGTCAAGCTCCTTGAGGATGAAAACTTAGGGGTGGTCTTCGTCGGAGAAGGAGCAGCGAGAGAGAGGATTCTGACGCTCGCGGGAGGATGTCCGCGAATTCGATTCTTTCCTTTTCGGCCTGTCGAGGAGGTCCCGTATGTTCTGGCCGCTGGTGATATCCATCTCGTGACGATGCGGCGAGGGTTGGATGGATTGGTCGTGCCGAGCAAGTTCTATGGGATTGTGGCCGCCGGGCGACCCGTGCTGGCTGTTGTGCCCCGAACAAGCGACATTGCCCGGATCGTCGAGCAATCCGGCTGTGGGATTGTGGTTGATCCCGAGGATCCTTCTTCCCTTGCTGCCGTGATTCGTGATCTTCTTCATCATCCAGAGCGGGTGGACGAGATGGCTCGTTGCGCCCGAGTCATCGCCCCCCAATTCATCCTGGATCATCATCTGGAGCGCTTTGTTTTCCTGATCGAACAGATCGCACGGGCGACATCTCATGCACAGGAGGTAACACCATGTGGTATCAACGGAATGTTCTCGTGACCGGAGGTGCATCCTTCATTGGCTCCCATCTGGTTGACGCGCTGATTGACAGGGGAGCCTGCGTTCGCGTGGTTGATGATCTCTCCAGCGGAAAGATCGAGAATCTCCATCATCACATCCGTACCGGACGAATCGAGTTCATTCACGCTGATCTTCGTGAACCGGGAGTTGCTCGGTTGGCTGTCCGGGATATGGACACGGTCTTTCATCTGGCGGCGGATCATGGCGGACGAGGCTATGTAGAGCTCCGGCAGGCGGGACCCGCCTCGAATCTCCTGCTCGATGGCCTCGTTTTCTGGGAAGCTCTGCGAGCGCGGGTCGAGAAAGTGGTCTACGCTTCGTCGGGTTGCGTTTATCCCAATTACATGCAGAGCGATCCGAACGAGGTTCTTTATCTGAGCGAAGATCTGGTCTCGAGCCCCTACGATGCCGACAACATGTACGGATGGGCCAAGCTCATGGGTGAGCTGACGTTGCGGGCTTATTGTCAGGAATATGGATTGAAGGCCGTTTCCTGCCGATATTTCACCGTCTATGGGCCTCGTGGTGTGGAGAATCACGCCGTCATGGCCATGATTGCGCGCGCCTTTATCGGCCAGGACCCGTTTGAGGTGTGGGGCGACGGCAACCAGGTGCGGAACTGGACCTACGTGGACGACATCGTCCGGGGAACGATCCTGGCTGCCGAACGCATTGATGACGGGACAGCAATCAACCTTGGGACGATGGAGCGCATCCGGGTCATTGATGCTGTTCTGTTGACGCTGGAGTACACGGGGCATCGGGCCACTCTTCGATTTCGACCGGAAATGCCAACAGGACCCCTCAATCGTGTGGCCGATAATCACCTGGCCAGGGAACTGCTGGGGTGGGAACCTGAAGTGTGCTTCCGCGAAGGCCTGAGGCGAACGATCGAGTGGTACTACGCCACCAAGGATCGTGAGCAAGTGCGCGCAATGCTCGATCGCCTGCTTCTTGACCGAAAGCCTAGTGGGGGAGAGATACTCTCCTGGAATAATCCCCAGCCATTGGTTGCCCCCTACCGGTGGTCTCATCCGACGGGTTGAAACGACTCCGGGAATGGCTTGGGATAGCCGGGAACGCTGAGGAGGTCGCGCGTGCACGCTCAGAGAGCGTCGGAGCAACCGGTGACCGGATTCGCTCGGTCCTTATGCAGCCGTCCGATGGATGCTCGAACCATCCCTGACGCCGGGCCGCTCCATGTCGTGCTCAATGCGACGGCAGAAGAGCTGAAGTCAGTCGGAGGAGATTATTCGCTCTACCGTAACTGGCTGAAGCTCACGACCGACACCCTGCGGTTTCATCTCCTTCCGTCACATCGGGTGCGACGTCACCATCTGATCATGCGCACGATTGTGGAAAAACTCTGTTATCGCTGGCAACCGGAAAAGGTGCGACGGACCCTGTTTCTCGCCTCACGCCTTATTTCTCTTCCCGGTCCAGCTCTTGAGCGGGCGGATGTCCTGCTCTCGCATATTCTCTTCCCCTGGGTGTCAGGGGCCTCATCGCCTCCGATCATCTGGAGCACGCAGGGGCTGTCCCCGGCCGTCTACTACGATCGCTACAATGGCCGGCGATGGACCGTGGAGGACGTCATTCACCTGTTTCGTGTTCTGGGCCGCCGGGCTGATGCCCTGCTGATCTCGACCGAGACGTGCGCTCGAAATCTTTTCTCCGTGTGTCCCGAACTTGAGGAGAAAACCTTCCTGGCTCCGGCTCCGGTATTCCCTCGCAGCGAAAGCCTGCCCCTCAAGCCTTCGCTGGAGGATGGGGTGATACGTCTGCTTTTCGTCGGTGTGAATGCGCAACTCAAGGGATTGCCGGAAGTCATCGAGGCATATCGTCATATCAGGCGCCGGTATCCTCAGATGCGGCTGGACATCGTCAGCCGCCCACCAGCCCCGTTGCGAAGGCAGATCGAAACCCTTTCCGGAGTTCGCCTCTGGCCTCTGCTTGCTCATGATGAGGTTATGGCATTGATGGCTCAAGCGGACATCTTTGTCCTGCCGACCCATGCCGATACCTATGCCCTTTCGGCTGTTGAGGCAATGGCCCACGGCGCGGCCATCATCATCTCTGATCTCGATCCTCTGCCGGAAATCTGTCCTCCGGGCGAAGTGGGTTTCACAGTTCCGGCGGGAGATGCGGTAACACTGATCGAGAAAATCGAAGCCCTCGTCGCCAACCCCGAGCGGCTGAGACAATTCCAGGGGAACGCGCGCCGGCGATACGAGCGCGTGCATCATCCGACGGTCGTAGCCGAGCGCCTCCAGTGGATCATCGAGAGAGTTAGCCGTGAAACAAAAACGAGTCTACGTCGCCGGTGAGGTGATCACAGGCAGGCTTATCGAGCGAGTGCGCGATGCCTTTGCCTTCATCGGAGGAGAACAGATTATTCCGATAGGAGCGACCGTCTTCCTCAAACCGAATCTGACTTCACCCGGACCGACACCCGGGGTCACCACCCGTCCGGAGTTCATCGCGGCTGTGGTCGAAGTCCTCCGAGAAAGGACGAATCGTATCATCATCGGCGAATCCGATGGCGGTTATCACAGCTTTCGTGCAGAGGAAGCCTTTGCCGGACACGGGCTGTACGAGCTGGCGAGACGGTTCGATGTCCGCCTGGTTAACCTCAGCCGAGAACCGACGGTCATCGCGGAAACGATCGTCCGGGGAAAGTGCGTGAACGTCGAACTTCCTGCTCTTCTTGTTGGCGGCGTGGATGTTTTCATCAGTCTGCCGGTACCCAAAGTTCATGCGATGACGGGAGTGAGCCTGGCGCTGAAAAACCAGTGGGGATGCCTCCCGTCGCCCATGCGCCTGCGCTACCATCCCCAATTCACCGAAATGATTGTGGCAATCCATAAGATTTTGCGACCACAAGCGGCATTCTACGACGGCATGTATTTTCTTGACCGATCAGGCCCGCTTGTGGGAATGCCGGTGTCAATGAATCTGCTTGTGGCCGCCAATGATCTCGGGGCTGGCGATCTCGTCTGCTCTCGGATCATGAACATTGATCTGCGGTCCCTCTGGGCCTATCGTGTGGCCTGGAAAGATGGAGTCTTTCCTGAGTCCTTCGAGGACCTTCATCTCAACCAGGGGATTGACCGGTTTCGCCATCATCGGTTTCGTCTGGAGCGAACGATCCATCAGTGGATCACGCTGGCGGCTTTCCGCACTCGGCTCGGCACGCGGCTTATTTATGACTCGATGCTAGCCGAACCGTTGCACCGGTTGTACTACCGCCTCCGCCGGATCCCTGTCGTCCGTCGAGTCCTTTTCGAGGATCTGGAGATGTTGCCGGACGAAAAATAATAGTGTCCTCGGGATTGATTTTTTAGTCATGTCTTATCTAAAATACTCCGCCTTTTTGTTAAAAATACGGTGGTTGACCGGTTGATCCGTGTGCTGAAAGAGGGGCATACTATAGCGACAAATATGGAAGTTAAGAAGCAAGCTTGGATATCGTCTGGGGCAAGCCGATAAATAGTCAGTGTTAGCGAGGGGCGTGTGTGAGCTCACGTTCGCTACGAGAGGGGGGCAAACAGGGGCAGCGCCCGCGTGAGGGCTGGTTCACAATCGCCCTCTATCGGGCGCTCCCCAAAATTTCCCTGGAATCTATCAGGTCGTAGGGCGACACGAAACCAGCGCCACGCGGGGGAGCTTCCGTGCCGATGGAATCGCTCGGGCGCAAGAGCCTACCACAAAGGATGAAAACCTGAGAGCGCTCGCATCTTGCGGGCATCTTTCGGAAACAAAAGAGCAGGCAAGATGCCCTGGCTCTCAGCGCTTTTCGGAGGAGGATGCCGGATATGAGATGCTTAATCACGGGGGGAGCCGGTTTCATCGGTTCTCATCTTGCGGAACAACTTCTCGTCGAGGGCGAGGAAGTCACGATCATTGACGATCTTTCGACGGGAAGCATTAAGAATATCGAGCATCTGAAATCAGATTTTCGCTTTCGTTATGTGATTGATACCGTCCTCAATCGGTCCCTCATGACCGAATTGATTGACTGGGCGGACGTGGTCTTTCATCTGGCAGCCGCCGTGGGGGTCAAACTGATCATCGAAAGCCCCACGCGGGCTATCGAGACCAATATTAAAACGACCGAAGTCGTCTTGGAGCTGGCGGCGCGAAAGAAAAAGAAGGTGCTGATCACCTCGACCAGCGAAGTTTATGGCAAGACGCATAAGATTCCGTTCCGGGAAGACGACGATATGGTACTCGGATCCACGGCCCGGTCCCGGTGGAGTTATGCTTGCTCAAAGGCGATCGAAGAGTTTCTCGCTCTCGCTTACTGGAAAGAACGGGGGCTCCCGGTCGTCATCGTTCGGTTGTTTAATACTGTCGGTCCCCGACAAACAGACCGGTACGGGATGGTCATTCCGACGTTTGTTCGCCAGGCCCTGCGGGGCGAGCCGATCACCGTCTATGGCGACGGAACTCAAACGCGATGTTTCTCCTGGGTGGGCGATGTCGTACAGGCCCTGGCTCAACTGATTCGTCATCCGGGTGCCGTCGGGGAGATCATCAATGTCGGCAGCGATGAGGAAGTCCGGGTTCTGGATGTCGCTCATCTGGTCAAGCGCATCACCCGCAGTCCGTCGGAGATCGTCCTCATTCCCTATGACTGCGCCTACGGAGATGGATTCGAGGACATGTCTCGGCGCGTTCCGGATCTGACCAAGATCAGATCGCTCATCGGATACAGACCGACCATGACCCTGCCCCAAATCATAGCTCGGGTCGTCGCTTACTATAAGGAAAAGGAGGCCGACTTGCTTCACGTTGGCTACGGCAGCAATTTGAAAAAATACGCCTAAGGGTTGTGCTTTTGCTTTTTTTCCGGCCAACTTCGGTCGGATTCGAACCTCGATTCTGGTGCGAGAGGCCTCTATCGGTGATCCGCTGACAGCTCCATTGTGTGTGTAATGAGTTTCGTCTTGACAGTTGGCGATGAGCTCTTTATTCTGCGTTGTCGAACCGCCGGGGTAATGGCCCCTTGATCTTTGAAAAGGTACGGCTCGCATCAGAGGACTGAAACGACAGGGACCAATCAAGCGATTTTCCAGTTGACGCCACGTGTTCCCGCTGTTCTGAATTTGTGTGAACAAGCGCACTCATGCGAGTTCTCGTAAGGAGGTGAGACCATGTTCAGGAAGATGTTCACGCTCGCGTTCATGCTCTGGCTGGTGATGTTTCTCATCACCCCGGGCCAGGTATTGACTCAAGGATCCGGACGCGTTTTCAATCGGCGGACGCGAACGGTTTTCTCCTCGATCAATGAAGCGCTGGCGGCTTCTCGGGGTGGCGATGTCCTTCTCGTCGCCGGGAGGTTGGAAGAAGCCGTTAACCTGTCACTTGCCCCCGGAGCGATCACCATTGTGGGACAGTCGAATCCCCTGGGCTCAGCGACCATCTCCGTTCCAAGCTGCCCGGCGAATGAGGCGGTCATTGATGCAAGCAGTCGCAACGGTCGTGTTCTGCTTATTGGACTTACCATCGAGGTTCCGGAAAACTGCATCGGCATTCTCAGCAACGCCAATCTCGGGACAGGTGATGGAAAACCTCTGACGGTGCGCGGCTGTCGCATCCGGGGGACTTCTCCCTCAGCTCACCTCAAAGGAGGAATCGCGCTGTTTGACGAGTCGGGGGGACCCTATCTCTTTTTGAATAACACGATCTCACGCGGCCACTTTGACTTTGGCATTATCGTTGATGGGGACATCCTCGACAGTCTTCAGGCTACCATTCGAAATAATGACATTGGTGGGCGCGACACGGTAGTCGGCGCAGGCATTGTTATAACCGACATTCTCGACTCCGCAACGGTCGTCGTGGACCGCAATAGGATTGATGGCGGCGGCCCGTCGGTGGGAAGCATGGTCGGGATCGCGCTCGGTTGGGGCGATGACAACGTCGGAGGACAGGCGGTTACCGTCCAACGAAACACGGTCATCAACTTCTCCAACCCCAGCGTTCCGGGACGCGGTATCGTCGTGGATGGTTCACCCGGGGCGAAAATTTTGGCCAATGTTATCCGGGATAATTTTCTCGGCATCGTCGTTGATCCCGGGCACGATAGCAGTGAAACGCCCGTGATTAACAACAACAACATCACCTGCAGTAACCTCGCTGCTTGCAAGGCCGCCGGGTACAAGGGACTCTTTTTCGGATCAGCTGGGTACGCACTTGATGCGCGAAACAATTACTGGGGGGCCAATACAGGACCTGATTCCACTGATGCGGGAGCCATTTGTCCCGAAGCCACCGGATCCCGGTGCAACGGTCCTGGTGGCGGTGGTAGCGGGCTCCCTATTGATGCCATAAACGTTGACTGCGGAACGAGTCAGGGGCAGGTAATGGTGTGTCCCTTCCGGACGTCGCCCAATAGTAACGCCGGAGCGTGAAACGCGATAAAATCTATCGCGTGAACCCTGGCGTCCGGGGAGAGAAGCCGCGTCAGATCGTGCTGCCTCGATGGTCCAGGAGGAGGTGGGCCGGCTAATTGGTTTCCCCTTATGTGTGGAATTTTTGGCTACATCGGCCATCAATCGGCAGTTCCGATCCTGCTCGACGGCTTGCGACGATTGGAGTATCGCGGCTACGATTCGGCCGGGATCGCTGTGATTGATGCGGAGGGTCGTCTCCAGGTTCGTCGAGCGCAGGGGAAACTTCATCGTCTCCAGGAAGCAATTGGCGCGGACCCTGTTGAGGGAACCTGTGGTCTCGGTCATACGCGGTGGGCCACGCATGGGCGACCGAGCGAAGAGAACGCTCATCCTCATCGGGATTGTTCCGGGCGCATCGTCGTCGTTCACAACGGGATCATCGAGAACTACCTGGTGCTCAAACGGCGGCTGGAGGCCAAGGGACATCGTTTCGCTTCAGAGACCGATACGGAGGTGATCGCCCATTTGGTGGAAGTTTATCGTGCCAGTGGGAAAGATGTCGTCGAGGCCGTCCGGTGCTCGGTTGAGCAGTTGCAGGGAGTCTTCGCTTTCGCCGTGATAGATTCCAGTTCTCCCGATGAGATCGTTGCTGCCCGGCAGGGACCTCCTCTTCTCGTCGGATGGGGGGATGGAGAATTCTGGGTCGCTTCCGATATTCCCGCGCTCCTCGCCTTCACGCGCCGTGTCTCCTTTCTCGCCGATGGAGACCTGGTTCATCTCACCCGCAGGGGTATTCGACTGCTGGATTTTCACGGTCGGGAGAAGTCTCCTGAGATTCGGATGATCGGCTGGGATCCCGTCCAGGCCGAGAAAGGGGGCTTTCGCCATTTCATGCTCAAGGAAATTCACGAGCAGCCACGGGCGATTCGCGACACGGTGAAAGCCTACACCTCCGTGGAATCGGCCCTCATTTATTTTGATTGCGATGATCTCCTCCAGCGATCCATCCAGGGAATAACCATCGTCGCTTGCGGAACGAGCTACCATGCGGGGCTCGTCGGGCGAAATGTGATCGAGGCAGCGACGGGCCTGCCGGTGATTGTCGAGTATGCGAGCGAGTTTCGGTATCGCCATCCTCTGGTTGATGAGCGCCATCTCGTGCTCGCCATCTCCCAGTCGGGGGAAACGGCCGATACGCTGGCGGCGGTGCGCGAGGCCCGACAGCGCAGGGCTCCTGTCCTCTCGGTCACCAATGTCGTCGGCTCAACCATTACCCGCGAAGCCGATGGCGTGATTTATACCCATGCGGGGCCAGAAATTGGGGTCGCTTCAACGAAGACTTTCACCACGCAACTCATCCTTCTTTTGCTCGTGGCGGTGAAACTCGGCCAGCTCCGCCAGCGCCTTTCCCCAGAGCAGGCCCGGTCGTTGATCGAGTATCTTCACGCCCTTCCCGTGCGGTTGGAAAAACTCCTTGAGCGGGAAGAAGACATCGTGGCGCTGGCTCGCTCGATGTCCTCGGTACACCATGCTCTTTATCTCGGCCGGGGGCTAAATTATCCCGTTGCGCTAGAGGGAGCGCTCAAGCTAAAAGAGCTGAGTTACATCCATGCGGAAGGGTACCCGGCGGGTGAAATGAAGCACGGCCCGATTGCGCTGGTTGACGAGACGCTGCCGGTGATCGTCATCAATGCATTCGATCGGTCGGAGACCGATGGCCGTATCCTTTACGAAAAGACGCTCTCCAATATGGTCGAGGTGAGGGCTCGGGGAGGACGACTGATAGCGGTCGTCGTCGAGACCGATGAAGTGGCATTGAAGGACTGCGGGGAGGACGTCGGAGCGCATCTCATCCGCGTACCACCAACGCACCCCTGGCTGCTTCCTGTCCTAGCAGTCGTTCCCTTACAGCTTCTGGCCTATCATGTGGCCGTCCTGCGAGGCTGCGATGTTGATCAGCCGCGCAATCTGGCGAAATCCGTGACGGTGGAGTAATTGGATCCGGGCGGACGACCCTTGTTAAGGGAAGGAAGCGGGAGCATCAGTTGCTCAGATTCGGCGGCGATGTCGCCTTAGTCTTCGTCCAAAACACGCCGAACGGTCATGGCCAGCTCCTGCATCTGGTAGGGTTTTTGGACGAAGGCGGACGCGCCTTCCCGCATGACAATGTCGGCCTTTCCCTCCTGCGTGTAGCCGCTTGACAGGATGACCTTCAGCCGCGGGTTCTCAGCTTTTAACGCGCGGTATGTCTCCAGCCCGCCCAGCCGGGGCATGGTCAGATCGAGGATCACCAAATCAATTTCCTCCTTGTGCTGACGGAAGATCTCCAGTCCCCGCTGGCCATCTTCAGCCTCAAAGACCCGATACCCCAGTGCGCGGAAGATGCGTTGAGCGAGTCGGCGGACCGACTCTTCGTCGTCAATAACGAGCAGCGTCTCCGTCCCTCCTTTAACAGAGATCGCCTGCGTGTTGACGCTTTCCGGCTCGGTCCAAGTTCGGACGGGGAGATAGATGCGGAAGGTCGAGCCATGACCCCGTTCACTGTAGACGTTGATGAACCCGTCGTGGTTTCTCACGATGCCGTAAACCATGGCCAGTCCCAGACCGGTCCCCTTGCCGGGTTCTTTGGTGGTGAAAAACGGATCGAATATTCTCGCCTGCGTGGCCTGGTCCATGCCGATGCCGGTATCGCTGACGGAAATGACAATGTAGGGGCCGGGCTTGGCATCGGGCAGGCGATGAATGTAGGGGTCCTCAATCCACTCGTAGCGCGTCTCGACCGTCAGGGTGCCTCCCTGGGGCATGGCTTCACAGCCGTTGAGACAGAGATTGAGCAAGGCCTGCTGGATCTGAGCCGGGTCTCCTTCGATCACAGGCAGTGGTGTCGCCAGTCGCTTCTCAATGGTGATCTCGGCGCCCGCGCCCCGTCGCACCAGTTCCAGTGTTTCCTCGACAACATCGTTGATCTTGACGGCGTGCGTCTGACGACGGCTCCCTCGGGCAAAGGTGAGAATCTGTCGCGTCAGTTCGGTGGCCCGGAGGGCTGATCGTTCAATCATATCGAGATGTTCGTATAACTCATCTTCTGGCTGGACCAGCGTTTTGGCCAGCGAGGCAAAACCCAGGACACCGGTGAGGAGATTATTAAAATCATGGGCAATGCCGCTGGCGAGCGTGCCGACAGCCTCCATGCGTTGGGATCGCAGAAGTTGTTCTTCGAGTCGCTTTCGGTCGGTGATGTCTCGAAGAATTGATCGCAGGCCGATCGGCGTCCCTTCATCATCGTACATGACGCGCGTGTCGCAGGTGACGTAGAGCAAATCACCATCTTTCCGCCGAATCTGAAACTCCACCCCTTCCAGCCATCCCTCGCTGAGAAGCTCCGGCCACCGCTGTCGTAAAATTTGAGCGGAATCCTCCGGCAGGAGATCGTAAATCGAGCGACCGATCAGCTCATCCTTGGCGTATCCCGTGGCATCGGCTTCCGTTTGATTGCATTCGAGGATGATCCCGTCGAGGTCGGTGGTGTGATACATCGCCGGTGCACGCTCGTAGAGGTCAAGGTATCGCTGCTCGGACGCTTTCAATTCCTCATAGAGCCGGGCGTTATTGATGGCTATGGCCGTTTGATTGGCAAACGCCTGAGCCAGTTCGATCTCTTCCGTCGTGTAGGTCCGAGGGGAATTGTGATAGAGGGCGAGTGTTCCCAAGGGCCGGCCTTGATAGACAAGAGGGATCACCAGCAGCGACCGAATGCCTTCGGATTCAATGACCGGCCGAAGCGCCTCCAGAGATGGGTCGCTCAAGGCATCAGCCACATGAACCGGTTCGGGGACGACGGACGGATCGAGGTTCCAGGGTGAAAAATGACCCACGGCCTCGAGAAAAGAAGGGGATAGTCCCATCGCATAGGCGCAGACGGAGCGATTCCCCTGGGCGGACAGGAGAAAGATGCTCGTGCGCTGAGCCCCGAACAGGGTGCGGCTGGCTTCACTGACGCTTTCGAAGATATGCGTGAGGTCGAGCGCCGCCGTCAGATCTTGGTTGACCTTTTCCAGCGCTGCGAGTTGTCTGAGGTGTTGCTCAGAGATCCAGTAGAGAGCACGATATCGTTCTTCCGCTTCGCGCGTCAGCTCATACAGTCGCGCGTTCGAGATCGCGGTGGCCGTTGTGGCGGCGATGGCTCCGGCCAGAGCCACCTCTTCCGGAGCGAAGCAATGTGGCTGGCGCGTATAAACGATGAAAAGCGCCGCCCGCAGCCGCCCCCGATCCCAGAGCGGCACCGCCATGTAGGAGCGAATACTCAACTGCCTGACAAGATCCGCGGGGAGGAATTCGTGCTCCTGCGGATCCTCGACGACCAGCGGTTGGTCTGATGCCACGAGAAGCCGGCCGATCGTCAAACTGCGGATTTCAGTCCCGACGAGCGACTCGATCAGGCGCCTGGCTTCTTCACTCGCTCCGTGATTGACGATCCGAACGACGCGCTCGCCCTCATCATCCATGAGGTAAATGGAGCAGCGATCGGCACCGAAAAATTCCGCAACCTTCCTGACGATCAAATGAAGCAGGGCCTCCACGTCAAGCACCGTCCCGCAGGCCTGAGCCATTTCCAGCAGAAACTGCGTCTGCCTTTGGATCACTCGCTCGCGTTCTTCAGTGCGTTTGCGCTCGGTGATGTCGCGGGCCACGACGACCATTCCCGTGAAATGCTGCTCTTGATCTCTCATCGGTTCAAAACTGAGAAGCAGGTAACGGTCTCCGTACATTAATTCCTGCTCGTACCGACGATTGAGGGAGCGAAGCGCCGCGATGGAGACGTCTGGCATTCCGAGAAGCCCCAGGATCTCCTCGGCGGGGCTTCCGATGAGTGATTTCAATTCACGCCCGAGCAGAGCCGCTCCCGCTCGATTCACTCTCTTGAGTCGTCCGGTGAGATCGAACAGGAAGATACCATCGGACATGGCGTCAAACGTCGTGCGCCATTCGAAGCTGGCCCGTGCTGCCCGCTGATAGAGTCGTGCCTGGGTGATGGCCAGCGCCGATTCGTGCGCAATGGTCGCGAGCAATTCGATCTCATCGGGCGAAAACTTATGGGGGGCATGATAGTAGTCAACGATCATAACCCCAAGCGGCTCCCCGTCGGATGATCGCAGGAGCGCCAATCCCACCGACTGGGCGCCGTAACGGGTCACCAGATCCCGGGGCAACAGAGGGTTCTCCCCCGCCCGATCAAATGTGATGACGCCCCGATCAAACAACTGAGACTGCAATTCGAGAACCTGCTCCAGGGGGATCACCGCATCCCGGCGAAAAGCCTCCCATAATTGCCGATCACCAACATCAGAGATGGTGATGGTTGGAATAAGATAACGACGTTGCTCGTCAAACAGAAGGATGTTGCAGCGATCCGCACCGATGGCATCTACAGTGGCCTGGGCGATCCGTTTGAGGACCTCTTTAAACTCAATCTCCGAGTTAATGGTGCGAACGATCTCCAGCAGGGTGGAAGCATGCCGCGCACGTTGACGTTCTCCTTCGATCAGCCTGGCTTTCTGTATCTCCGCACCGACCCATTGAGCCGTGATCTGCAACAGATCGAGGTCGCGGTCAGAGAGTTTCCGAGGCCGATCACTCATGATGCTGACAATAGCGTGAACCGCACCCTCCGGATCAAACGCCGGTGCTCCTGCATAAACGCGAATGCCGCGCTGACGAAGATACTCGTCCCCGGGAAACTCCTCCTGGGACCGAACGGTCAGGTAGGATCTCTTCTCGCGCAAAATGACCTCTGCGGGCGTCCCTTGAAGCGACTCCCTTCTCTCGCTGAAGATCTGTCCGCGGTCGTAACAGGCGCGGCAAAGGATTCCCTGTCCGCTGATCTCGTCAACTCGTGCGATAGGAACACCAAATTGCTCGGCCAAAATCTCAACTACAGCACAGCAGATGGCATTCACATCAACACCAGGCGTCGCTCCCACCTGAGAGAGGCGCTCGAACAATGTGTCTCTCCTTCGCGCGCGACGTTTCCCTGATTTTTCCATACTACACCCTCATCCATAGCGTGACAGTTTTCGGGTAAATCAGAGTGAACGAACTCCCTCCTGCAAGGTCTTCTCCTTCGGATCCTTGTTCGATAAACGCAACCTTCACTTACTGACCCTCTCCGACCGAGCATAGGAGTAACGCCTTTGAGGATTCCTTAGCCAGAACTTTATTCCGGCATATCCTACCCGCGACGACCTGTATCACCACTGCTCAACCCCCCTTTATTCTTTCGCCTCACACTATTAACACATGCGAGAGGATAAATCAACTCTATCTTTCGCTCGTGGCATGCGATCATTGCTGGCTCACCGTTGAGAGAAAAAGGGCTTCAGTCGGCCTCAGAATACTGATATTTGGCGTGAATTTGCTTCCCGACCGATACGCCGGGATCAAGGGAGTCTTACGCTCACCTGATAATCAAATGACGGCCCCCCGAGTCCCTCTGTCTCCGTCACACGGATAAAATATCGCCCGCCAAAAGGAGCAATGAAGACAATCAACGGATCGCGTGAGAGAAATGAGCCGTCGCTTTCCGCCAGCTTCACATTGAGGAAAAAGAGTTCAATTTTGATCGCCGCCGGAGACGGGGGCGAGAGTGACTGGGCATCTACGTCAACCGTGATGAATTGCCCCGCCTGAGCCTCGAACGAGAAAACATCCACATCGCCAGCAGGGTTGATCGTCGCCGAAATCGTCGTCTCGGGATCAATGTCATTGGCTGAGGCGAAGGTATCGTTCGGTTCCGATTCAACAGAGGTTCCGGCAGTCCCCATCAGAGTCACGTCCATCTCGTAGACGAAGGATTTTCCGCCCCGGTTAAAGACATCGCGCAAGGAGACGAAAAACGTTCCGGTTGAGGGGAGCGTAGCTTCGAGGAAGGAATCGCGAGTTCCGCCGCGCGGATCGTCATTATTGGTAGCCAGTTGGCGTCCCCCTGCATCGAGCACGCTCACGACGGTGTCAGCAGGAGACGGAGGCGCCAGCCGATCCGCCCGCGTGACGATCGTCACTCGCTGACCCGCGCGGCCGCTGAAGCTGAAAACGTCAGTGTCTCCGAACTGGCCGAAGCTGCCACTGATGGTGACATTCGGGGTGATGGTATTCGCTTGCTGAATGGTGTTATTTGGTTCTTGCTCGGTCACGGGGAGTCGCCCTCCACCAGGTTCGGTCAAGGTCACAACGGCATTATAGGTGTACGCTGGACCTCCTTTCTGATCAAAATGGCGAATGCGAATGAGGTAGCGTCCCGTCGAGGGAAGGGTGACTTGAAGGCGCGAGTCGAGCGACCCGTCAGCATCGTCGTTCTCCGCCAGTTGATTCCCCCGACTGTCCATGAGCGTCACGACGGAATCGAGCGACGACGGAGGCGTGAGGGTTTGCGCATCAATGTCCACCAAAAGCTGCTGGCCTCGACGACCATCGAAGACAAAGAAATCTACATCTCCGGCGGGATTGATCGTTCCTCGAACTGTCACCGGCGGCGTGATGGGATTGGCCTGCGCCGTTGAATTGTTCGGTTCGCTTTCGGTGTTGATCTGCGGTGGAGGGATAACACCCCGACGGGTGATGACAGCTTCGTACGTGTAAGTGGGGCCGCCCTTGGGGCCGAAATTGCGCACGCGAAGGAAGACTCGTCCCGAAGTGGTGGCGGAAAAATCGAGCCGCGAATCAAGTGATCCACCGAAATCATCATTTTCGGCCAGTTGATTGCCCCGGCCGTCAAACAAAGTGATGACCGTATCCGCATCCGATGCCGGTGTGAGAGATCGGGCCCGAATCTCTACTGTAATCGTCTGACCCGAAGTCACATCGAAGCCGAAGAAATCCACATCGCCGCCGGGATCGAGCGTTCCCGCAACCGTCACGTCGGGCACTACCCCATCAGCCTGAGCAATGGTATTGTTGGGTTCGGACTCGACGTGACGTCCGGGTGGACCACCGCCAGTCAAACGCACCGTGACCTGATAGGTGAAGGCGCTGCCTCCTTTATTGTTGAGATCCCGAATGCTGAAGAAGAAACGCCCGCTTTCGGTGAGAGTAACCTCCAGAAGGGAATCAAGCTGTCCCGGCGCTTCATCGTCGTTCTCGGCGATTTTCTTGCCATTGCTCCCGAAGAGTTCGATGACGGTATCGGCTGCCGAGGGGGGTGTGAGCGTCTGAGCATCCACGTCAATGCGCAGGCGTTGGCCGGCGTTAGCCGAGAAGGTGAAGAAATCCACGTCACCCGTTGGACTGAGAATCCCCCGAACGGTCACATCGGGCGAGATCGTGTTGGCTTGAGGCGGAGTGTTGTTGGGTTCAAATTCGGCATTGCCAGGAGGGGGCGGTTGTGCACCGCTCAGCACGACCTGCGCGTGATAAACGAAGTTGCGCCCTCCCCGACCGTTGAAATCCCGCACGCGGAAGACGTACCGGCCCGTCGTCGGGAGCGTTACAACCAAACGCGAATCGAGCGTACTCGGCCCGGCATCATCGTTCTCACCAATCTGCTGCCCGGTGCTCAGAAAGAGCGTCACCACCGTATCAATCCCCGTTCCGGGGCTGAGCGATTGCGCCGTGAGTGTGATCGTCGCCTGCTGACCCTGCGTCCCCGAGAAGCTGAAGAAATCGGTGTCTCCTGCGGGATCGAGCGTGGCGGTGACGGTCACCGGTGGCGTGATCGGATCGGCCTGGGTGATGCTGTTATTTGGTTCGCTTTCGGAAACAAATTGACTCATCGCGGATTCGGACGCCGTTGTGGACGCCGTCGCCCCCGCATCTTGAGGACTCTCGGTTTCCGTCGCCCCAGTTGTGAACGTGAACGTGAGTACCAAATTCGCATCGAAGATGCGGGTCAGTGGACCGCCAAGTTTGGTGACCTCGATGAGGTACGTCGTTCCCGCCATGACGTCCATCTTGACGCGGGATTTCGTCCCAACGTCATCATCGTCGTTGCACGCTACCTCTCGGAGCATCGAACAGGTGCCGGTATACACGGTGAGCACCGTATCAAATCCAAAGCTGCTGCCGTTTGTTGAAACCGTGATCGTTCCGTTTGAGGGCGGTGTGAAGCGATACCAGACGCTGTGGCTATTGAGGCGATCTTCGGCGCAGGATTGCCGGGGATCGTCTTTGTCCGTGCTGGCTTCGAAGACATTGATCCGATCGGTGAAAGAAGGCCCACTGATGATAGTAGCTTGATCGCAGCGGTCATTCGCGGGCCGAGAGACCCGTGTATTGAGGATGATGTTGATGTTGTCCACGATAGCGCCCGCCGCTACAAAAACCGTCGCTTTGCTTTGAGGCGGATCGTCGTCAGATTCGGAATCACCGCTGTAAAATTCTGGCGGTCCAGGCAACGATGCCGGAGGATCGAGCGGGCCGACGCTGGAGCCGCCGGTGAAACTTCCGTCAAGCTCCTCGATCTCAACCGTATACTCCCCCGGCGGGAGGCCACGAATCTCATAGAAGCCGAGAAGGTCAGGGTTGTCTGATCCGCGATACCTCAGATCCCATTCTTTGTCACTGATCGTCCCGATGTGCTGAAAACCGGATACCGATGAGACCGCAATCCTCTGGGGATCGTCAACCTTACGGGCGATGACGTTAGCGCCCATGAAACCGACACCATCGGGGTAGAGAATTCGCCCGCGGATCGTTCCTGTAGTTCGAGCAAACGACGTCGTCGGATAGAGGCTAGATATTGCGGCAATGTCATCAATTTTCGGCGTAGCCCAGGTCTCGACACGAAAGCTGGAGGTGAAGACCGGGATCATGGTGGGGACGGTGTCGTCGTTACCTGGGTTGCCATCGAAGACCGCATCGAGATTGATCTGGGTATGGTCAAGACCGGCGAAGTGACCGACCTCATGCACCATGATTCCCCGGAGCCGATCCTGCTGGTTCGCAAATAACCCGTTGATGGTAACCGTTCCCTGAAGGATGCGCAGCGATGACAGGACGCGAGGCCCAGCGAACCCGGCGACCCTCCGCCGGGAACCGATCCCGAGAAGGGCATCGGTCACGCTTCCATCGCTATCGAAGATGACAGGATTGACACACCCCCGCCCGGCCCGACAATCCTCGACCAGATCATCGAGAACCGACATGACATTGCTTCCGGTCACATCCGTCGTCAGGAGCTGGCCCGAAGGTTGAAATCGAATGGTAGTTGTCGGGATGCTCGCCCAGATCGAGAAAATTTCCTGGGTGAGCGCAACGGCCTGATCATTGGTCAGGGGGCCCAGCGGGCCTTGGTCAGGTGTGTATGCAATGGGGCGGGAGACATTCCAGACAAAGGCGCGCCCGGTGCGCGTCGTCAGCAAAGGTCCCCCCGCGCGCACGAACCGATCGTCCGGAGAGGACAGGCTGGCGAGACTGAGGATCGCCAGCACAAAACCAGAAGGACGGTAAATTCTCATCGTATTGAACTCTCCTTCCCCGTCATCGAGCCAACGAGTTTTCTCACCAGTGAGGCGAAGACTTCGTAAGAAATGGCGCCGCGCATCTGAGCGGCAGCGGCGCGCTCCGTCCGGGACAGACTGAGGTGCTCCGAATCCAGCCCCCGCAGGAGATTCCAGTTGTTAATGCCATTGACCACCTGACGGGCGCCGGTCTGGCGATCACGCTCGATGATGAACTTTCCCTGTCCTCCGGCAACCGGGCTCGTGAAGCCATACTGACTTTCGGGGTAGAGAAAGAGAACGACCTCCTCTCCCGGCCGGTAATGGGGAAGATCATGGACCGGGAGCGTGCGCGGATTTCCGAACTGCATAAACGTGAGTCGTGATGGACCCGGGGGATTTAACCGAGTAGGACCTGTTGCTTTGAACATCTCAGCAACTTCAAGCGTCACGAATGTCACCACGATATTGTGATACTGCGGGTGCCGCCCTTCTCGGACCTCGACGACGCGGCCGGCGATGATGGTTCCGGCCTCCGCGACAAGCTCAGCAAGCGTCGCCTGTGTCATCTGAGCCTCCGCGTTTGGGCCAACGAGGATAATGCCGAGGGCGAGTCCAAGCGCGATCCGTCGCTTCATGGCTGTGCGCCTCCTCATGCCTGGATCAGTGGATTGCGTCTCTCTCTGTCTCATAACCACCCCTGATGCTATCGAAGTCATCGAGCGTCAGCAAGCAGAGGAAAAAGAGAGCCTCACGTCAAGCGGGTCGTGTCCTCGTCACGTAGCACCCAGAGATGGCGGTGATCGTCACTGTCGGATGTCTTGAGAGAGAAAGGCTCTCCTGAGTCGGAGAGGTCTCACGGCGCAGTGCCGTCGGCCTCTTCGGATCGAGGCCGACCCTTCGCGATCCGTTCCTCTACTAGGGAGAGGTTCTTGAACCGGTAGGTGAGGATTTGGTATAAAGTCCGCTTGGCGATTGGTTCGAGGGACGATAGCAATGGCGCTCATCAACGTACTCAAAGCGAGCAACGGCGAGCGAGTTTTCACCGTTGAGATCAGTCCGCCGGTAAACTATACGACGATGGTGAAAATGAGCGAGGTCGTTGAACAGCTCAAAGACCTGGACATTGACGGCATTGCCGTGACCAACAGTACCGGCGGTAGCTTTCGTCTCAATCCGCTGGCGGTGGTGGATACGATTCGCGCCTGGTTGCGAGACATTCCCATCATCATTCATCTGACCTCACGAGATGAGGGATCGGTGCGAAGTCTCTACACGCACATTGGCGAGATGGGACAGAAACGCGTCTCAGATGTACTCGTCCTTCGGGGGGATCCGACGCCGGGGAACTCGACGGCCGTTGACTCGTACAAGTTTTCGACGGTGGAGCTGGTTGGTCTTATTGCCGACTACTGCCGTCAGAACGGGCAAGCGATAGATATATTCGTTGCCGGGCATCCCGAATATCCGGAGTCATCGCTAGCCAAGCACCTCGCCTATCAGAAACGTAAGATTGACCAGGGCGCGCAGGGGATCATCGCCAACATTGTCACCGATCCCGAACGGTATGTTCGGTACGTCGCCGCGTCTCACCGGGCCGGCGTAACGGTTCCCATCGTCCCGTCCCTCATCCCCTTGACGAGCCTGCGGCGGTGCCTCTTTCTCGAAAGTCGGCTCCACATCCCTGTGCCCGAGGCGATCAAGCGCAGACTGGACGGAGCGAGCCCCGATGATGCGCGAAAACGAGGCGTTGAGATGTCTATTGAAATTGCCCACCGCCTTGTAGCTCATGGTGCTCCCGGGATCAATTTCAACATCATCTTCCCCCAGGATGTGACATCGGTTGCCGAAATTCTCCGCGCCGTGCGGGGTCATGCGACAATCTGGGAAAAATATCGGATCGAGGACCCCGAGGAGATTGACTATTACAACGGATTGCGAAGCTGGCGATCATAGCAACGATCACGCACTCATTCCAAGGTGACCTCAGACGGCCAGATCCATGCGGAAAGACCACTGGCGCAAAGACCCATCAGTGCTTATCTTGAGCTGAGCCAGTCGGAGATGAATCTTTCACCGTCCTTGAGGCAAAAGATGTGCCCGGAGCGCCCCGGTTCGTAATCCCCGGCCTGGGCCGAGCGCCTGTGCCAGGTATTGTCAGAGGAGAGCGATGGCTTCATCAGGTCATGGGCCTCTGTTTTTGGGGGAACGAGTGCTGACCATTGTCCTCGCACTCAATCCTGGAGCGCGGTTGTTTCCCCTGACAGCGGATCGAGCAAAGGCAGCTCTTCCGTTTGTCGGGAAATATCGGTTGATTGATTTCCCGCTGAGCGCTTGTTTGAATGCGGGACTGCGACGGATTTACGTGCTGACGCAGTTCAACTCTGCCTCCCTCAATCGCCATATCATGGAGGGGTATCGCTTCAGCTCATTTGCCGAACCGGCAGAGTTCGTTGAGGTGCTGGCAGCCGAGCAAACCTTCGAGAGCACGGAGTGGCTTCAGAGCCCACCGGATGCGATTCGTCGCGCCTGGCGATATTTCGATCAATGGAAGGCGACGGACTACCTCGTCATTGCCGGTGATGAGATCTGGGACCTGGATCTGGGGGACCTGGTGTGGAGACACTGGGAATCGGGAGCGGAGATCACATTGCCGGTGGTGCCTGTTGACGAAACGCGTGCCCCACACTGTGGACTGGTGCAAACAGATTCGAGCGGACGGGTGATCCGCTTCGAGGAACAACCCAAGGGGCCCGTGCTCGAACTCATGCGTTGGTGCGGAGCGAGCCTGGAGTTTCGCCAGCACAATGGTCCCACGGGAACTAAAGAATCTCCGGCAACGGATGCTGGACGCTCGCCGTCGGCCCAATCCTATCTGGCGTCTCCAGGAGTGTACCTGTTCAAGCGGGAGGTCTTGCGCACATTGTTGGAGGCCGCCCCGATGGCTTTTGATTTCGGCATGGAAATACTCCCCCAGGCCGTCACGTCGTATTATGTGATGGCCTATCTCCATCGGGGAGTGTGGGACGATCTTGCGACGATCGGGGCTTATTACCACGCGTCTATGCGACTTCTTGATCCGCTTCCCCGGATGAATCTCTACGACCCTCAGAGGCCAATCTACGCGCGACCGACCCATCTGCCGCCCGCGAAAGTTCGGGAGTGCTGCATTCGTGATTCGCTGGTTGGCGACGGTTCGATCTTAGCCGAAGCCGAGGTGAGCCACTCGATCCTTGGCTTGAGAACGCGCGTGGGCGTCAACACCCGGCTGGAGGACGTGATCACCTTCGGCGCCAGCTATATCCAGTCCCCTGAGGAGATCGCCGAGGATCGAACACGGGGAGTGCCGGCCATTGGCATCGGAGACAACACGATCATCCGTCGCGCTATTATTGATCGCGATGCGCGCATCGGGTCGCGGGTGAAAATCCTCAATGAAGCGGGAGTTCTCTATGCCAATGGCACAAACTACTATATTCGCGACGGTCTCATTGTCATTCCCCGTGACGCCGTGATCCCCGATGACACGGTGATCTGATCCAGGCAGCGCACATGTGCTCTCCGCTACACAGGGCTTTTGCCCCCGTGTCGGCTCATAGGATCACTCCCGAATCAGTGTGCGAGCACGTTCGGTCGCTCTGACCACCGCTTTGATGAGCGTGACGCGCAATCCTCCCTCTTCGAGTTCGAGGATGCCGTCAATCGTACACCCGGCGGGCGTCGTCACCGCATCCTTCAATTTGGCCGGATGCTCCTTTGTTTCCAGCACCATGAGTGCCGCGCCGAGCGTCGTTTGCGCCGCCAGTTCCGTCGCCACTTCGCGAGCGAGCCCGACTTTGACGCCGGCTTCAGCGAGAGATTCGATGATGATGTAGATGAACGCCGGCCCGCTCGCGCTTAATCCCGTGACGGCGTCCAGATCCCGTTCGTCGAGAACGATCGTTCGTCCCACAGCCCCGAACAATGTTTCGGCCAGTCGAAGATGTTCCCGTGTGGCGTATTGGCCCGCGCAGAGCCCCGTCATGCCCGCGCCAATGATGCAGGGCGTATTGGGCATGGCGCGGATAACCGGCACAGGGCCGTTGAGCGTCTTTTCGATAAAAGATGTGCTCACCGAGGCAGCCACTGAGATCAGCAGATGATGGGACAGCAGACGCAGACGAATTTCCTCCAGTACCTCCGCTACCGTTTGAGGTTTCACGCTGAGGATGATCAGGTCGGACCGATCCACCGCCTGTCCGTTATCGAGAGTCGTACTGATCCCATACTGTTCGGCCAGATAGTCCAATCGGCTGGGCCGTCGTGCGGTCGCGATCAGATTTTCTGGCGAGACAATTCCCGCCGTCAGCATCCCTCGAATGAGCGCCTCGCCGATTTTTCCCGCGCCGATGATGGCAATTTTTCTCTGTCGTAGCATTTTCTCACCTCCGATGACACGAATCGTGCGCGGCGACCTCCCATCCACGAGAAGATCCACCGCACGAAGGGAAGGATCACAGGCTCAAATTAAGGAAAAGGAGAAAAGCGGGAAGGGAAGTGATCCGACGACCGCGTTCCTCCCGGGCCGAGGATTAGCCCCGCAAGAGGCGTGCGCCTCTTCGGGGCCAGCGCGGCCTGGGCGGGTTCACCTCAAAGCTCCACCGACGGATGCGCGATGCGTTCTGGTTCATCATGAGTCTTCATCGTAAAGGACCCGGCGGATAGCGTCAAGACGAGCGTCCACCTCGCGTGGAGAATTTACCAAGCGCCCCACAACAAGCTGACCCGTGAGTTCGTCGGTCAATGTCCTTGTGTGATAGGCAACCGTGTACTCGACATCCTTGAGCGGATGGCCGGTGAGAAGGGCGACGATGGATTCATCAGGACTGATTTTTCCCTGTCGCCGCAATTTGCGAATCCCCGCGAGGGTGGCTGCCGAAGCCGGTTCACACCCAATTCCATCCCGGCCGATGGCAGCTTTGGCATCGGCGATTTCAGTATCGTCAACGACTTCGCAAAATCCTCCCGTCGTTTCGATCACGCGAAGAGCGCGTTTCCAGTTCACCGGATGGCCGATGCGGATGGCCGTTGCCCGCGTTCGTGGCGCGGAGACAGGGCAGATCGTCGGACTGCCGCTCAGAATCGTCTGATAGAGTGGACTCGCACCAGCAGCTTGTACGATCGTCACCCTGGGATAACGGGAAATAAGTCCGAGATGCCGCAGTTCCTCCAGAGCCCGACCGAGCGCTGCCGCATTGCCGAGATTCCCTCCAGGTAAGACGATGTGGTCGGGAATTTCCCACTGCCGTTGATCAAGCAGTTCGATGAGGATGGCCTTCTGTCCCTCGATACGAAAGGGATTGAGCGAGTTAAGCAGATAGATCTCGGGTAACTCCGCGAGCTGACGCACCAGGCGCAAGACGTCATCGAACGAAGCTCCCTTGACCTGGAGTGTGATCGCCCCAAATTCAAGCGCCTGGGCCAGTTTCCCCATCGCCACGTGTCCTTGAGGAATAAGCACGACGGCTTTGATTCCCGCGCGTGCTGCATAGGCGGCCACCGAAGCCGAGGTATTTCCCGTCGAGGCACAGATGACGATGTGGGCTCCGAGAGCTTTCGCGTGGCTCAGCGCCACCGTCATCCCGTAGTCCTTGAAGGAGCCGGTCGGATTCAAACCCAGATGCTTCAGCGTTAGATCCGCCACGCCGGCATAGTCTGCTGCGTATCTCGCTCGATACAGGGGCGTGTTGCCTTCGCGAAGCGTCACGATATCGCTCCGCTTGAGCGGAGGCATCAGCTCGCGAAATCGCCAGACGCCGCTTTGATCAAGGGGATCATCGGAGAACCGACGGGCCCGCCAGAGCGAAATGAAATACGTCGGCGGTAGCGTCTCCGGAGAATACTCCACTGCCACGAGATCACCGCAATAGCGGCAGGCAAACAGTTTGGCATCGAGCGGATATGTTTGCCGACACTCCGGGTTGCTGCACTGTATAAACGCCTCGCGCCAGAACCGGCTCGGCCAGGGCGGCTGGTGTGTTGCTTCGGTCATGTTGTCGTTCTCGCACGTTCGTTGAAGATCGTCCAGCCTAAACATATCACTGCCCGGTGAATCAGAGCAATCGGTGATCCCGAAGATCGTGCCTTTTACCGAACGCGCCTGTGACATCGTGCCAGGCTGATTGGTCGAACGGGATCTCCATCCTCAAATCATCACCGGTTGGGAGGTCCGCCGGCACGAACCCGGCAAAGAAGGAGTCCTCCGATCACGTAAAAAGCAATGACCGAGAGAATCGAGAGCCGTTGATTCCCACCGGTGTGACTGGAGAGCATTCCGAAGACGAGAGGTCCCATAATCGAAGCCGTCTTGCCGCACAGCGCATAGAGCCCGAAGAACTCGCCTTCTCTTCCTGGAGGGATGAGCGAGGCCATGAACGCTCGTGATGCGGCCTGAACCGCTCCCAGGCCTGATCCCGCCAGAACGGCGATGGCGAAAAAGTGCGTCTTCGTCTCTACGAAATAGGCCAGCGTCACAACTGCCGCCCATTGCACGAGCATGATCAGAACAACCCGTTTCGGACCGAGCACGTCCGTTGGCTTAGCCCAGAGCCAGGCTCCAATGAGGGCGCTCAGTTGGACCGTCGCAAAAAGACCGATCAGTTCCGCGAACTGAAAGCCGAGCGTCGTGGCGGCAAAAACGGCAGCCGTGTTGATCACCGTATTGACGCCGTCTTCATAGAAGAAATACGCCAGGAGAAATCGCCGAACCTGTGGAAGATAGCGGAGAGACCGAAGAGTCTCTCGCGTCATGCGCCAGCCCGCACCCGCAACCCCTAGGATGCTCTGGTAATTTGGCCGATCCGCCGGCAACCAGAGAAATGCCGGAAGAGCGAAGACGAGGAATCCCGTGCCCACCAGGAGAAACGCCGGTGCCAGATGACCACCCTGAATGAGCGGAAGTACCATGAGAAGGGCCATCATCGAACCGGCGTAGCCGACGGCAAATCCCCAGCCTGATACGCGGCCCCGGCGATCGGGCGGCGCGATCTCCGGCAAATACGCATTGTAAAAGATTTGTCCCCCCTCAGTCCCGATATAAGAAATCACCGAGAGGATAAATCCGAGAAAGACCATCCCCGCTTCAACGGTCGAAAGCAAACAGGTCGCCGTGACCGCAATAAGCGTGTAGGCGATCAGGAGTCGCTTCCGAATCCCGATAACATCGGCGATCGCACCCATGATAGGGGAAGTCACTGCGATCACCAGCATGGATGTAGAGATCACCCGCCCCCACCAGAGGTCTCCCTGTCCCGATTCGTTGCCGACGATTACCGTGGCGTAGTAGGCCGACCAGATCGTCGCTGGAATGACGGCGTAGTAGATCGAGTTGGCGAAATCGAACAGGCACCAGGCGGCGATGGTTTGCTTGTTCATTGAGCCTCCGGTGAGGTATCGCTTGACGCCTGACGTCCGACCCGCGCCTCCAGGGCATCAATCAGGGTGATGATTTGCTGACGTAATCGGGCCAGATAATCCTCCGCTCGTCGGGCCGTCCGCCCGCTGCGCCGATGAGCAAAAGTTGTCGGCATCGCTTCACCCTTATACCTTTCAAAAAACAATAGCGTGAAACGGGAAACACCATACGCGGTTCGGCCACGGAGACGCTCGGACAGGGGCATCAATGTCTGGTGTCGAAAGGACCCCGCCTGAAAGGCGTAGTGCTGAAGTGACTGAGCGATCGCCAACGTCAGTTCACGGACGGCCTTGTCACGCGCGTGTTGATACCGAATACATTGCGCCTGAGCATCAATCAGTGGGGTGATGGAGATCAGGACGGGCGACCGAGGAATGGCTCCCTGCTCGCCGTTCAACCCCACAGGAATGTTTAGCGTATCCATCCCTCGTTGACAGGGGAGGGAGAAGAGTCGGGCGGCTCCCGTTGACAATAAGGTCATTGCCGGATGAAGAAGCAAACGGCCCTCGGGAAATATGACGACTACGTTACCCGGGGCGGTCGCTTCAACGCATACTGCGAAGAATGTTTGGTAGTCTTCCGGAAGATTGGCGTTTGAACGTCGCATGACCGGACCCCGGAATCCTCCTGACATAAAGCCTAGAACCGGAACGGAAAAAAGCGACGCTTTAGCGACAAATTGCAGACGATAGAGCATGGGAAAAAGAGGAGGACCAGTAGGCCAAGTAACGAGTTGAGATGATTTGCTGCCAGAATCGCTGGACCCCGGGTCGGCAGGTGATGACTCCCCTGGGTCACGATTTCTCGGAAGGAACTCGGCACGAGGATGCGGCAAAAGTCGGTGAGCACGGTGTAATTGCTCCAGGTGAAAAAGAAAATGGCGCGCCCGACTGGATTCGAACCAGCGACCTTCGGCTCCGGAGGCCGACGCTCTCTCCAACTGAGCTACGGGCGCACCCGTCAACTCGCAGCAAGGATAGCACCACACGGGCGCCTCTGTCTAGAACTTCCCTTGGCTGACCTTCCCTGGGGGCTCTCTCGTGTCGCTGGTTCACACCGATTTTCACGCTCGGCGCTCAACGCAACACGTTCCTTCCCGACGAAGGACGCTCTCCATCTCTTCCCCGCCGGTGAGCCGTCAGGGTTTAGTCGCATCGAGCCGAATTTGATTCAACGCATAGGTTTCACGTGGAAGCTCCCGTGATCCCGCCGGGAATTTGTTCACGCTGAGCATATAGGCGAGAATCTCGATCTTTTGCTGCCGGCTCAATCGGTCGGGTTGGTCCGGCGGCATACTGATGCGGAGTCGTTCGAACAGGTCGCCCAGCGTCAAACCATTCCAGTTCGAGAGAAAATCTGCTCCCGCCAGGGGAGGCGCCGATTCTCCGCCGGTCAATGTCGCCAGATGACAGAGTGCACATTCCTGTTGATAGAGCGCCTCGCCGCGTTTGGCTTGCTCTTCAGTATAGACACCGTCCCATACAGAGCGAGATGGTTGCCCTTCTTGCCGAAGGCCAGATGATGCATGAGCGACGAACACGAAATGACGTTGTGCTCTCTTCCGCTCGTTCCTCAGGCAAGAGGACGGAACGGGTGCACTGGGAAGGAACTGCTGCCCGACAGGCTGGGGCTGCATGTCACAGCACCAGTTTGCAGCGAATGCGACCAGTGGCAGAATCAGGCCCGTCTGGAGGATGAGTCTCAACACTTTTCGGTCTCTTTGTCTCATCGTCTGGCAGTCGCTGTCGGTCGGGTCTCCGCATCCGGGAGCCGAAAGGCGATATATTCGCCTGAGTAGGAACCTCCGCTGATAGCAACAACGATGTACTGCTTGCCGTTGTGCATATACGTCATGGGAGAGCCACTTTGAGGGGCGGGCATATAGATAGCACCCACCTCCTTGCCCGTCAGCTTGTCATAGGCTCGCAGCATCGCGCCGCGCGGTCTCGTGGGCGTCGTGGTGAACTGTCCATCACCGGCAATAACCAGCGTCTTTGTCACCAATGGTCCAATGGTATAAACCGCCTGTCCTGTGCGTGGAATGTCGAGTCCTTTCAGTGCCGGATGATTCCGCACGACATCGGGTGTTTCGCCATGGGGGACCTGCCAAACGATCTCACCCGTGTCAAGATTGATGGCAGTGAGCGTGCCATAGGGCGGTTTAAGAAGCGGCAGACCTTGAACGCTCAGGCCCCCGCCTCCTCCCGCCGGACGCTGGGGGGGTGGCGGCGCATCCGCACCGGCGTACTCACCGGGTCCCGTCCTCACGCGGAAAGGTTCTCCCGCGATGCCCGCGACGTATCTGAGGTCGGAATAGCCCTCGGGCGGGGGAACAAGACCAATCGGCGTAATACACGCATTGCATGCAAACAGGTACACAATATGCGTTTCCGGATCGTAAGCTCCTCCGGGCCAGTTGGTTCCCCCGGCAGCCGTTGCCACAGTGAGCGTCGCCAGCGGCCCTTCCATCTTGCTCACGACCGGCGGCGTGTAAATGGGTCCCAGTTTGTATTTGGAGACAATCTTCAATGCTTCCGCTCGCAATTCCGGAGTGAAGTCAATCAAATCATCAACCGAAATCCCGTTGCGAGCATAAGCCGGTGGGCGCGTGGGGATCGGTTGCGTCGGAGAGTACCATTCGCCCGGAACATCGCCTTTTTCCACCGGCCGCTCGATGATCGGCCAGATCGGTTCGCCGGTCACACGATCGAAGACAAAAAGGAAAGCTTGCTTGGTCGGCAAAGCTACCACCTTACGAGGTTTCCCCTCAACCACAACATCCGCCAGAATTGGTGCTGCAGGCAGATCATGATCCCACAGCGGGTGATGCACGATCTGGAAATGCCATTTACGCTTTCCCGTTTTCAGGTCAACGCAGACGAGGCTTTCGGCAAAAAGGTTATTACCCGGTCGGTGTCCACCGTAAAAATCACTCGTCGGGGATTCCACCGGAAGGTAAGCCAGACCGAGTTCCTCATCCACCGTCATCTGGGTCCATACGCCCGTGTTGCCCGTGTACTTCCACGAGTCGTTGAGCCAGGTGTCGTTGCCAAATTCGCCCGGACGAGGGATGGTATGAAAGATCCATAGCCGCTTGCCCGTGCGTGCATCATAGGCGCGAACGCAGCCCTTGTTATTCCTGTAGGAGCGCGGCGTCATGCCTTCGCGGAACGCTGAGCCGATGAGGATGACATCACCCGCAACAACGGGAGCGGCTTGCCACCCGATCTCCCCGGTGGTCAGATCGGGTTGAATCTCATAATCCAGTTCCAGCTTGAGATCCACCACACCATCGGTTCCGAAGCTGCGGATCCGCTGACCGGTTTTGGCATCCAGGGCAATCAAGCGATAGCCGGGGGTGACGTAAAAGATTCGCTCTTCTTTTCCATCGCTCCAGTAGGCCAGACCTCGACCGGATAACTGACGGGGTGCTGCCGCACCACGTGCCCCTTCGCGTTCGCTATGAACCCACAGCAACTCGCCTGTTCCGGCATCGAGCGCAATCACAGCACGGCGGGTCCCAGCCGTCGCGTAAAGAACACCGTTGACCATGAGCGGCGTTCCTTCCAGTTTGTATTCAGGCCGCGTGCCCAGATTGTCTGTTTTGAACCGCCAGGCGATCTCCAGTTTGTTGAAGTTGCTCGCGTTAATCTGATCAAGCGGTGCGTAGCGCCAGCCTCGAAGATCTCCGGTGTAGGTTGGCCATTGACCGTTTCGGGTTCCCTCCGACACCGGATTCCTCACCGGAGTTTGCGTGGGCGGCGATCCTCCAGCCGGCAGTCGCATAAGTGCCACCACCATTATGGGACATAGGACCACGTACCACCGTGTTCTTTTCCTCATTGTTACCTCCACAATACTGCAGACTTTCGAACTAGCGCAGACTTTCCAGTCTGCAGGAGAAGTAGGGCAGTCCTTCTAGTGTGCGAAAGAAGAAATGCGAACCTTCCCATCTGCCATGTGGGCAATTTCTTCGCTGTTATCCCGGTTTCCATTGGTGACTCGGATGAAGCGGGATTTTTCGCATATTTCTTCAACCCTCGAGGGCCGACCTCAGCCCCATAGACATTCCCCCGGGTATCTGCAGCAACGCCTTCAGCCCCACTTGTGGCCAGGGCATCGGGATTGATCACTGGATCGGGAATGAAAGCCGTGACGGTGCCGTCGCGGGCGCTTCCGATCCGAATGCCGCGCTTCCATCCGGGATTGACACGAGCATTTGATTCGGAGTCGGCCACGTACAGGATGTCGTTTTTGTCAATGTACAATCCGCTTGGACGGCCGAACTGCTTCCACTCGGCGAGAAATCGCCCTTCCTGGTCAAAAATCTGAATGCGATTGTTTCCCCGATCGGCGACGAACAACCGTCCTCGTGAATCCATGGCCAGTCCATGAGGCGTCTTAAACTCGCCCGGTCCAGAGCCGAGCTTCCCCCAGGCTTTAAGGAACTTACCGTCTTTGGAGAACTTGACGATTCGAGAAATCGCATGAGGCGGTGCATTGGGATTTTGTCCGCTGTGTCCATCGGCAACGAATATGTCACCGTTGGGGGCGGTCACGACATCGCACGGCTCATTGAGAGCCTCCGGGGGATCGCCGGCCACTCCGGCGCGGCCG
The DNA here is from genome assembly GCA_035573895.1 of Blastocatellia bacterium. Lineage (NCBI taxonomy): Bacteria > Pseudomonadati > Acidobacteriota > Blastocatellia > Blastocatellia bacterium. The sequence goes on from DATLZR010000105.1 coordinate 76,429, forward strand.
AGCGTCAGCAGGACCTTGCCTTCGGGGCTGAACTTGATCACTTGATGTCCTTTGCCTCTAGCCTGGGGAAATCTCTGGATCTCTTGAGCCGTCGCCGCGCGTGCATCGGTGACCCACACATTCCCCTCCCGATCAACATGAATGCCATGAGGGAAAATGAACATGCCGGCCCCGAAACTTCGGACCAGTCGGCCAGAGGGATCGAACTTCAGTACAACAGGCAGGTCGGAACCGGCGCATGAATTCGCCCCGCAACGTTCCGCCACCCAGACGGAGACCCCATCCGGATCAATGTCAACGGCGCTTGTTGCTCCCCAAACGCGACCTTCAGGCAGCCGCGCCCAATTCTCGACGACGCGATAAGGATTCGGGCGGTCGTTGATGGGTTCCACCGCGGGTTGAGTCACGGGGACCCCCGCGACGAGTAGACTCATCAGAAAAGGCGCGATTGTTCTTTGACAGGTGGCGCTCATGATTGTCGCTCTCCCTGGCATCAGCGACGCGTGAGCTAGTCCGCGTGCCTGCGAATTCTCCACCCAAGCAGCGTGGTGGAAAAAGTTCCTAGCGATCTCTCCTCAACCTCGTCTCATACCGGGTTCCCTATACCGGAGATTTGTCGGTCCCCTACAAACATCATCTCCGGATGGCCTGCCGGGATGGCAGGGGAGGGCAAAATGCCAGTGACCCCTTGAGACGATCAGGCTATGCATCTGCGGCGTCGCCACGGGCTCACGCCTCACCGATAATTTCGTACCACCTCACAGGAAGGGGGAGAATGCCACAAGAGCCCTGCTCAAGGCAAGGCCTCCTGTGGCTGGCACCAGCTTCAGGCATTGTTCAATGGCTACGTGGGCGAGCATGGCGCCCCTGAGTCATTAACGGGACGACACCGCTGATGCCGGGAGGTCTCGCCGTAGAAAATCTTTGATCGCTTTGGTCACGGCCTCGGGTTCTTCGATGGGCGAACTGTGCCCGGCACCGGGAATGACGACGAGTTGTGACCCCATAATTCGTTCGTGAATCTCTTGTGACTTCATCGGTGGCGTCGCAACATCTTGTTCTCCAGCCAGAATCAATGTGGGCACTCTGATCCTAGGCAACTGATCGGCGATGCCCTGACGAGATATGACCCCCTTGACGGCGCGGAAGATACCACGCCGGTTGTTCTTCAACAGGCGCTCTCGCCATAGTTCCTGCTCCGGGGTGCGCGCGGGATCGGTGAGGAATTTCTGACCGAAGAGAATCGGCATCACCGTGGGAGCAACGAGACCAAATCCGAACAACAGCGCAATGACGTTCAACATTCGGTAACGCCGAATATTCTCCCTCGGTTCGGGATCGGCCGAAGTGTTGAGCAAGATGAGTGACCGGATTAATTCCGGATATCGTATGGCCAGACGCATCCCGACGAACCCGCCCATTGAGAGCCCGATGAAGTGACAGGGGGCAGCATCGAGTTCGCGCACGAGTGCGGCTGCATCTTCGGTCAGTGTGTCCATGTCGTAGCCCGACGCTGTAACCTCGCTCCAACCCTGACCGCGAAAGTCGAACGTGATGCAGCGATACTCCTCCCGGAGAGCCTGTACCTGGGCTTCAAACATCCGTCCGCTTAGCAGTAGCCCATGTGCGAAGACGAGCGTCTCCGGGCCCGTGCCGTGCTCCTCGTAATAGAGAGTGGCTCCGTTGACTCGGCAGTGAGGCATAGATTCCAATGCTTCCTGGTAGTAATTCGACCTTACATCAGGTCACGACCTGCGGTGACCTTTATGCCTGCCTAACTCAATGAGCGCCGCCCGAAATCCGGCGACAAGCGCTTCAACAGGCCCACGCCCGTAGTAATGCAGGAAGATGATGCGCGGCATCTCTTCGAGCATGTGGTGGTGGAGCGCAACGATTTCCAGATTGTGCCGCCGCAGCGTCCGAATCACGGCATTCACTTCAGGCTCCAGCATGGCAATATCACCGGCAATGTGAGCACGCTCTGGCTCGCCTGCTAGCGTCGCCCATGAGTTCAATCCCATTGTCGTCGTGATCTCAGCTCCCATGGCCCGAACTGTAAGATCAGCCCTCCCCGCAGTGTATTTATATGTCGGTCCGTTGACGACTCCCCGGAAGCCAACGATTCGGTCAAGAGCGACCAGATCGAAGATTTCGTTTGCCAGGCGCTGCGGTGGGTAGGGGGTGGGTTGGTTGCCCGGAAAGAGCGGGGTCGCTTTGATCGCAGTCGCATACCTACGGGCCAGCTCACCAACCGATCCCATCCCGTGCAGATGCAGATAGAAGATACGCGGCTCTTCATAGAAGAAATGATTGTGAAGGGCGCTCACCTCAAGCCCTTGCTCCTGAGCTGACGAAATCAAGGGATTGACCTCTTCCTCGCGCAGCACGGTATCGCTCATCAAAATAGCCCGTCGCCCATCGAGGGTTTTCTTGATGGATACCCATCCAGCGAAACCAAAAGGAATGGGCAGGTCCTCCCCTTTGATGCGGACCACAAGATCATTTCGGGGAAGCGCAATGGTGTAGACCGCTTCCTCCTCAACATATCGCCCCTTTTTCCCCAAAGCTTCCTCAACGGAAGCTATCTCCGCAGGCGACAAGGGGGGCGTCCGACCTCTTCTTTGGGAAGGGCCAGTCATTGCCTCGACTCTTTGAGAGGACACGGCCCTCGATGCAGCTCCCGCCATGATTAGGCCAAGGAAGCGACGACGATTGATAGGACCGACAGCCATACCCTTTCTCCTCCTTTGAAGTCATGTAGATCCCCAAACACAGTTGTCTCTCTGCCTGTTGCTCCTGGATCCGCTCTTATTGGCCTTCGGCGACAGACAATTTTGTTGCATCAGTCGGAAAAACAAATCGCCACCAAGTCTCAAAGCCCCCTCACCGTATGATCCCTCGCCATGATGCTACCTGCGTGCGAAAGGGGGGAGACACCCGGACACCCTTACTCCGCGCGCACGGCCTACCGAAAAGGGCTTGACAGACAGACAGACGGACAGACAGTATAATGCCAGCGATAGATCACCAGCAAGGAGGGTCATTAAGATGAGTACCGCTTGGCGATCTAGCGCCCGAGGAAGTGTTCCGACAATCGGTGCCTTGCTGATCTTGGTGGCATTAATCCTCCCGCCGTTCACACGAGGGCCGCTTCCCGTGTTGGCTTGGTTCTCGACTTCCCCACCGCAAGGTGACTGCCGCTGGCCTTACTTCTACACGATCTATGCCGTGGATACACTGTGCTGTCCGACGGGCGGAACGTTTGCGGAGTTCTTGTGCGAGAATGTCTTTTGCAGTACGATTCCTTTTGGTTCCTACCGATGCTGGCAGAATCTGGCTCTTTGTGGAGTGCTCTATTGTCCGAATCAGGCGATCCAGCTCTGGAGGGAGGCAGGCTGGGCGATTCACTGTGAAGTAGGACCGATCATTACCAGCAAACCGGTGCCAAAGGAGCTTTGAAACAAAGTAGGAGGGGAATATGAAGAGGCAAGGGATCTGGAAACGCTTTGCTGCGTATCTCCTCGTTTGCTTCGGGTTCGGAGGGCAGGTGCTTCTGGCTCAGGAGCGAATCACCGTGCTGGAGCGGAAGATGCTGGATGAGGACTTCCGTCTCCACAACCTGGAGGTGGATCGCACTGGAGCCCTTTATTTCGGTTCCTTCGAGGAGATCGTGAAACTTCAGCCTGACGGTCGGCGCGTGTTCCGAATCGGCGCCGAGGATTACGGCTTAAGGAGGTTTGCCGACTTCCGCGTTGCGCCGGGTGGAGAGCTGATTGCAGCGGGTGTGGCGATGGATCCACAGCCCTCGGCTGTGATGACGCGCGTTCTTGTCCTGAGTCCCAAGGGGAAACTGCTTCGGTCCTTCGAGGTGTCGGGCGTAACCGGGGAGAAGGTCGAGCCAGGGGAGAACGGAGAGATATTCCTGCTCGGCTTCAAATCGGCTGATTCTCCGGCAAGTTCCGGCGTTCATGAGGCGATCTATCGGCTCAGCAGCAGCGGTCAGGTTCTTGCGCAGATTGGGGAGACAGAGCTCAGCGGGGCAGGGCGATCCCTCTCGCGGAATAATCGCCGGCTGGCGGTGACGGGTAGGGGGATCTTCCTGCTCGATCCAGCGAGTGCCGGCGTCCTTCTTCACCGGTTCTCGCACAGCGGGCAGAAACTCGGGGCGAAGAGTTTCATCATCACCTCGGTCAAAAGTCATGGTGAATCTGCGGTAACGCGAGGGGAGCCGGCGGCCGCCACACTCGACTATTTTTCCTCGTTCGATCCTGACCGGTTCGTTCTCTCTCAAGTGACAATGGGCGATCAGTGGCAGAGGCGGATGGTAGGACAGGGGGAGCAGCAAGCGGCGGCATATTACCGACCGTCCAGTTATACGATCTATGTGGTTTCCTGGGATGGAATGGTCCGCACGATTCCGGCGGAGAACATGGGGCTTCTCCGCGCCGTGGGGCGTGACGGCTTCCTCTATTTCGTGAAGAGCGTGAGGACGGCCGGGAAGACACGCACTGAGGTTGTGAAGGCGATTTTGAAGTAACCCCCTTGCCGCTTTGCTTGTCCGAGCGAACGAACGTGGGGTCCTGATGGCCAGTTGAAAAGGCCGTTCGCGCGTCGGAAGATTAATCTCCACGGGCAACGCGAGTGATCCACCCTCCATCTGCGGATCACTCGAATCGAAGGGATTGGCTTGTGTCGTGGCTCGTCCGAATGATGATCCCGCCGACGTACTCAAACGAGACGCATTACATTCCGGGAGGCAAGACGGCTGAAAGCTAAAACCGGCTGTATTCTCCCCCGAATGTCAGGAAAGGATCGGGGGCCCCTCTGAATAGTTTTGCCAGTTTGGGTTAGAAAAAGGCGCGAAAGATGCCTCCTGCCGTTCCATGTCATTACAAGCAGGTTGGAAAGCTCCTGTCTGATGGAAAGGGAACCCCTTGTTCCGGTGTGGTCTACTCCATTCGCCTTGTAGCGCAACCATAAGACGGCCCGCCTACGACAGCTTCCACGAAAGAGATTCTTATTGCTCCGCCTGGGAGGTGGTGATATACTCCTGTTCGTGTTGAGCGTGCAGACATGGCGAAGACCCTTCCGCCTGGTGGTCATCGCCGGGGTCTTCATGCTGCGTTTTACCCTGGGTGGCCCACTGGAGGGAGCGCCTTCCTCGGTCCGGCCAGCGGGGCTCTCTTCGAACGTTCAACCGACCCAGATCATTTTCTTTTCGGCGGTACCTGTTGAGGGGGACCAACTCGCCCTCATTCCAAAGGTAAATGATCTCACCGCCGGATCCCTCCGAGCGCCCTTTGGTCATGGGAGCGCCACGCACTCACTTGCTCCTCTGCCGGTGAGGTTCTCGTCCGCCGAGGCCGAGATTCAACCCCTGTACCGGCTGTTTCTCCCACACGTTTGGAGCGAGAGAAGCCCTCCCGTCGTTATCTCCTAGCCGTACCCCAACTGCCATTCATCCCATAACTGCGTAGATTACCAGCAGAGGTCTACGACTCCCTGCTGGTTTTGAAACGGGAGGGCGTACTATGGAACGCGCTCGACTTTTCGAGACGCTTGAGTCGGAATCTCTCGGAGTTCGACTCCTTCGAGCGCTTCGAGAGAGTTGGCGAGATTTTCGTGAAGACCCAAGAGGGTTTCTTCAGGCCCTCTTTGGTGCGGAATCCGAGCCTCTGTGGAAAAGGTTCGGATATGGTTTCCGCGATCACTGGCGGGAATTTCGAGCTGATCCGCGGAACTACCTCCGGTTCCTGCTGAGTAGCGAGGAGCCCGATCATAGACGGAAACGCGTCCTTCTCGTCAGTTGTCTTCTTTACGTGACGAGTGTCGTCGCGATTGTGTCCCTGGAGAGATTCGCGTCACGACCCATCCCGTCTCCGTTGGAACCTTCGACAATAGCCAAGTCCCCCATCACGTTTGTCGAGCCTTTGACGTCACCACGGCTTTATGCCCCTCGGCAGAAGGAACGCGCCGGAGGAGGTGGAGGAGGAGGGCGGAGAGAGCCGCGTCCTCCCTCTTTCGGACGGCTCCCGAAAGCCGAACTGAAACCGCCCATTGTTGCTCCAAGTCCACACCTGCCCGAGATCAAACAGCCTTCTCTTCCCGTCTTGCCCACGATCATGGCGCAACCGGAACTTCTCCCGAAACTCGATCTCAGTCTCCCGCTTGGAGATCCAACGAGCCGTTCATCTGTTCCCTCATCAGGGCCGGGATCGGGTGGCGGCATAGGGACCGGTCAAGGAGGTGGCGTCGGTCCCGGCCGAGGTGTCGGATATGGCCCGGGGGAAGGGTGGAATACAGGTGGAGGCGAGCCCCGAATCGGTGGCGGGGACATCGCCAGCCGTCCGATCATCACCTTCAAACCCAGGCCGGAGTGGACAGAGGAAGCTCGCCGAAATCGAATCCAGGGAGTCGTCGTCTTGAGCGCCACCTTCGCTGCTGATGGGAGGATCAAGAATGTCCGCATCGTTCGTGGCTTAGGCTATGGCCTCGACGAGAAGGCCATCGAGGCTGCCTTGAGGATCCGCTTCATTCCCGCGCGCGATGCCCGCGGAAATCCGGTGGATTGGCGAGGAACGATCCACGTCGAGTTCAATCTTCTGTGAGAGCCTAATGCCTGAGCCAGAACGTCACCAGCGGTTGAGTTCCTGGGGTGTCCTCTCGTTGCTCGTCGTGGGCGTTATCCTCTATGTCCTCGTCAGAAGCGGCGATTTCCTCCTCCTCTACGGTCTGGCGACGGGTGCCCTTTGTCTCTTTTTGCTCATCGTCGCCTTCGATATTGGCCTGGATGATCAAGAGGAGGAGCGATGAAGCATTCTCAAGAAGGGAGGGACGATGAATGACTTGCCGGTGTTGTCTCAACGGCCAAGGCTCCGACGTGAGGTCACGCTGTGGGGCTCGTTCACATGGGGATATGCAGACGTTGGAGCTGACGTCTATGTCGCCCTTGGTCTCGTCATGGCGGCAGCGCAAGGAGCTACGCCGCTAGCCTTCGCTATCGCCGGCATCGTCTATGTAATGGTCGGCTTGGCGTACACAGAGCTGGCAGCCGCATACCCGTCCGCCGGAGGTGGTCACTATTTTACCTTACGCGGACTGGGAGATTTCTGGGGCTTAGTTGCGGGCGCTGCCCTGGCGCTCGACTACACCATAGACGTTGCCCTCTTCGCCATGGCTTCAGCCGGATATATCAACTTCTTCTTCCCTCGCTTCCGCGAATTCGCAATCTCCCTTGGCCCCTTCTCTGATGTCAATCTCATTTGGTTAGCGGAGACGATCGGACTGATCGCGTTCCTGGCCGTGCTCAATATCAAGGGCATCCGCGAGTCCTCGCTCTTCAACGAAATCCTTGGAGCGCTGGACCTCATCATGGAGACCAGCATCATCGTTCTCGGTTTCACCTTCGCCTGGAGACCGGAACTCCTCGCCGATCAGTGGAGGGAAGCATTCCCCCCACCGCGTGATTTGCTCTATGGCGTCTCGATCGCTGTGATTTCGTACGTCGGTCTGGAATCAGTCTCTCAAGCTGCCCAGGAGACGATTCGTCCCGGCACGGTAATCCCCCGAACATCGCTCACACTGATAGGGGTAGTGCTCCTTTTCGCTCTTGCCTTCCCAACGGTTGCCCTCGGTGTTCTCCCCTGGTCGGAGCTGGCGGCGCGTGAAGGGGATCCGGTCGCGCTCCTGGCGAGCAAGCTTCCGCTTGTCGGGTTCCTCGCTGGCCCCATCGCGGCTGTTTTGGCGGCGACGATAGTTTTGATCTCGGCAAATACAGGGGTCATGGGAGCAAGCCGATTGGCTTTCAGTATGGCCGAGCTGGGACTGATTGGAGAGCGGTTAGCTCATGTGCATCCTCGATTTCAGACGCCCACGCGCACGATCCTTTTCTTTTCGGCAATCGCCATGGTCGAGGCTCTCTTTGCCTTCCTCAGCGGTCGCAAAGCCATGGAGACGATGGCGAACATGTACGCATTTGGAGCGATGCTGGCCTATTTCCTGAGCTGTTTGGCCCTTCTGGCTCTTCGGATCCGAGAACCCCATATTCCGCGACCCTACCGGGTTCCCTTCAATGTGCGCGTGAAAGGTGCGACGCTCCCCATCCCCGGGATCCTCGGCGTCCTGGGTACGGCAGGTATGGTGGCTCTCGTGCTCTGGACGCACGACATCGCTCGGATCGCAGGCCCCTTATGGATAGTCCTCTGGATCGCCTGCTACGTGATCTATCGTCGAGGTCAGAGGCGACCGATTTTCGGCAGCCTTCCCCGGGATTGGGAGGCCGAACATATGCGCCTTCTCGAGGAGGCTGAGGAGTGGGACCTCCTGGAATGGTTCAACGCCGAACGAAGCCGGAGGGTGAAGAGGAGAAGATGAGAATTCGAGCTGCGGCTCCACAGGGTCGGTCGAAACCTCATCTTGGTGTGCTCGAATTCCGAACAAGGAAGGCCTGTTGAGCCCACGTGACCTAAATGATCAACTTCTCAGTCACCCACCTGTCACCGGGCTCGGTGGGAGGGTTATGTTGTCGCATCAGTCTTTGCTCAAGCCATAGAGTGTTGTGACCGACTCCGGCGATCACCCATATACGATTTGGGCGCGGCCTCTATTTGGTGCTTGGTACCTACATGATGCGTCACCGAGCCCGAAGCGTGATCCGGACATTATCAATGTACCAGCCTTCGGCAGTATTCGAGAACCGATCAATTGTGTCGAAATAGAACTGGACCTGGATCGTTCGCCCGGCAAATTCCGAGATGTTGATCTCGCGGTGCTCAAAGGATGCTTCTGTAAAGGGCGGCACCGTTGGTGTGTTATTAGCCGCGATACCTTTTTGCTTCACCGTGCCGGTGGTTGTGTCCACGATCCTCACGAAGCCGCAATCGAAGGGGAGACCAAGAGCGGTGTTCCGCCTCAGGAAGTGGTCGAACTCAAGAACCAATGCACTTGTTCCCGAAAGCGACGGAAGGGCAATTGGCGGTGAGATCAGTGCGCCGAAGTTCGCTGCGCCGGTATCATAGGTGCCCGTGGCTTCTTGACCGTAATACCAAGAGGTTGATCCGCTGGCGCTGCGACGACTCGAGCGATGCCAGAGCGCCGTTTCCGGAAGGACAGTCCATCCACCCGTCGCTGACTCCATGTCGTCGGTAAAGAGAACTTGTTTCACCGGGGGCAGCGGATCGGAGGGCATGTCGAAAGCCTCAAAAATGAGCGTATCGTTGCCGTCAAACGATCTCGCCGAGAAACCCATACCGCGGGCTGCGAAAACTCTCCAGATTGTCTCGAGGTTCGCGCCTCGGTTATTCACCCGGTCCGCTAACAGAATCGCATCACGGGCTTCCAGCATGGAAGGAAAGGGGGGAGTCAACTTCAGCGCATCAGTGATGAGCTGTTCATAAGTCTGACGGCCAAGCGCTGTGCGAAGGTCCCAGAGAACCGTCGCCCAGATCTCCCCATCCCGATGAACCTCCGTCCAGAAGACTCGACCGATTCCGACCGAACCTCCACGGGCGCTGATGGTGCGCTGGCTGGAGTAACGGTTGGCAAAGTCACCGTAGGTGAGGGGGCTGCGATGGTAGGCGACCGTGCGCACGCCTGTGGCTCGATTCCCCGTTGAGTATTCGCCTGTGATCGGATCGTCGGTGAGACTGGCCGAATAGGCATCGCTCCAGCCCTCACCCATCGAGCCACCCTGGAGGGTGTTCAGAGATGCTACCAGGTGAGGTCCCCCCACAAGTCGAGTGGTGAGCCCATGTGCGTACTCGTGATAGATGACATCGGCATCAAAATCTGAATCAACACGTCGGATTGTCCAGAGGAAATAGCGCGTGCGCGGAGGAATCCCGTCTTCCGTAATGCTAAAATTGGCATTGTCAAATCCCGTCGCCTGCGCGTAACCGATCACCGGATCGCCACCGAGTCCTCCCCGACCGAAATTATCCATTTGAAAGTTTCCCGCCGCTTCGTCGAATCCCAGCCGATAGAAATAGTCGTGGGCGAAATTGAGATGGTAGAAAAGATTTGTTGCCGCGGGTTCGACTTCCACCATGGGGAACTGTTCAAAGAAGCTCTCGTCGGATCCCTTGAGCGATGGCGTTTCGCTGAAATCTACGTGCCGCACGGGGCTATTGCCAAGACCCGGGGAAAGACCCACCAAACCGTCGGTGGCCGTTACCCCGTTGAAGCTGATTTCGATGGTGCCGTCGGCCGTCAGGGTGAGTTGTACAGTGTTACTGTTGGTTGTGCTGAATTCAGGCACGGCATTCCAGGTGATGATAGCTTTTGGCGGATTCGAGCTGACAAGTTTGAGATGGAGACTGCCCATTTGGCCGAAATCGAGATCATCCCACAATGCCGCGATCCGGGGCAGGCCGAAGGCAAGACCTTCGACGGACTCCACCGAAGATGAACTGGGACCGAGGAAAGTAACATTTCCGTTCGCGTTGATGCTCAGGGCCGTATAGGTCCTTCCAAAGAATGGAAACGAGAAAGGAAGCGACAAGAAAGCCGATCCTTCATCCCGATTGCTCAGATTGGCCGTGATGTTCGTCCCCAGGTCAGTGTCGAAGCTAAATGGGACCTGGGCGAAATCATATCCATTTCCGTTTGGCGCAAAGCGCAAGGTTTTCCGGTCCAGGTCAAAAGTTTTCGCTCCCCGCAGTTCGTAGAGGTTCCGGAAGGGGAAGGCGAATTGCAGATCGTTGCTCAAAGGAGAGGGCAGAACAATCGCATTGTTCCCCACCAAGCGCACGTTCGGCGGAGGAGCGAGCCAGCCGGCGGGTGACGCTTGAGGGTCGCCCCGAAAGGCGACGAGCATCTGTGGACCGACATCGGGATTAATGGCGAAAATCAATCCCCGGGGTTCCTGCTCGAAGACATAGAGATTGAATCGGTAGAGGAGTTCGCCTGTGTGAGCATCAAGGATGAGATCATACCAGGCATCTCGCTCAGGAAGATGAAGTCGGATCCGCCAGCCGAGGCGGTCTCTGACGGGATCAGGAAAGATTGTCAGTTGAACCGTCACATCGTCGGCGAAGTCGCCCCGGTGAAACACGGTACGTCGTGCGGGCGTTAACTCGCGCGTCTTGATGAGAGGAACGAAGGGAACGTCGGGGAAGGACTCCATCACAGCACGGCGTACAGCGTCTTCAGGGGCAAGGCGGGGTTCAAGCTCAGCTTCCACGTCGGGATCGTAGTGTCCACTCACGGAGATGATCTGCCCGTCCGGCATAAGGTGCACCCGAAGATCGCTCTGAAAGACCTCGATTCCGTCCTTGACCTGTTGAAACGCCAGGTGCCGGACTCCGTTATGTTCGGTCAGGTAATTTCGCACAAGGCGAAGACGGTCAATCGCCTCGGTATCCAACCCAAAGAGGTCAGCGTTCTCCGAGAGGAACCGTCGTGCGATGCTGGCGGGTGGCTCACTACTTGGCCGGCTGAGAAATGTCGTCAGACTGAAGAGGTGTCGCACACCACCCATCCAGGGATCAAACCGAATCTCCACCGGCTGGCCAATTTGCCTCTGGAACCGCTCTGCGGCTGCACGTTGAGCCGCCGTTGGCCGGCCGCGCACCGATGCCGCCACACCAAGTCGAATGTCATAATTTTGTAGCGGAGCTGCCCACGCCTTTTTCCCCACCGCAGCGAATTGCCTTGCCGGGGGACGACCATGATTCGGCTGTGATCCAGACACAAGGGCGGTGAGTGTGAGCGCGATGACGATGACTTTGGGTTTACACCTCATTGGGTCTCCCTCCTTTGTGAATACTCGGCCTAGTCTTACATCAGGATGGGTTATACAGGCTCGATTTCCGGCAAACCGAACGGAGACGACTCCGGTTAGCCCGACGCAATATTCCGAGGCCTTTTCACCGGCCGTCCCCGGCGAAGCGGGCCGATCGGTTCAACTTTCTCAACAATAATTGCCTCACGAGGGATCGCGTGCTTCTTCAGTATGGCGTCCAATCGGGCGGGTGGATCTCCCGTCATTGTCCCGATGAGTACCCGGTTCCGCGCTTCATCCACGTCGGTCAGGACAACTCCCGGCGTGTCCAGCAGGATTGCAGTCAAGCGGTCGTGCCAGGCCTTCAAATCGAGAAATCGGTACTGTCCTCGAACGACGCGAATTCCCTCCACCGGAATGGTTTCGCGACCAAAGACGCTGACGATCGCGGCTTCCGCTTCGGCGCGTGCGTCGGGGTCGAGAAGATAGACAAAAAGATGTCCTTCCGCATCGCTGTACATCCCTCCAAAGGACGGAACGCGGCGAGCGACCTCCAACAGGAGATCATCGAAAGTTTTCTCTCGCCTGGAGGATTGAGGGGGATTTTTTTGACTCCACATGTCGAAGCACGCAAGTATGGCGGAAAGGGCTCGGGACCCGAGTGTAATGACTTCAACCCCCATCACCACGGCAAGCAGGTACGACATCAAGCGAGGGACTGTTGCAGGGCCGCTCGAACTCCCTGCCTTTGCAGCAGAGCGCACAGCGAGCATGACATCATCCTCGCCAGAGGGGGCGACCGATCAGCATAAGTGTTGATCACTCGCCCCTTGTAGGATGTAAATGATGAGCTAACGGGTATCTCAGCAGGAGCCCGACGCGCATGTCGTGAGCGAACCCAGTTCATCCGAGCGCTGGATATTAGAGATCGGGCTGTAGATAAACAACGTGCCGGACTGATTCCCACCCCAGAGAATACCCACCAGCGCGACATCGTTCCCGCTCTGGATGCGAAAGGCAGGCGATCCACTGTCGCCCGGTCCGACGATAACCGAAGATGCCTGCACGACATTCTGGCAGAGCTGAACGATATTGGTTCCCGAGACGCTCACATTGACGCAAGTATTTGTCTGGGACCCTTGTGTCCAACCGGTTGTGCGTCCGACCTTATTGATCGTTTGACCGGTGAGGCCAGAGGATTCGCTGATGATGCGAAAGCTGCCAACGATAGTCAGCGAGCCAATGCCCGATGTCTGTTCGATAAATCCGCGACTGAACTCCGTTGTTGCGAGTCGGGCAAAGGCGCTGTCACTGTATCGGCAGACACGACCTCGCAGCGTCCGGGGGCACTTCGTTCGCGTATAGACAGGATCAACCGTCTCGGTCCCGATGAAGGTGTCACCATTTTGGAGTGGCTGCCAGTAGGGGGTATTCTCTACACCTCCTTGAGTGCTCGTGCAGTGGGAATTGGTAACAAACCCGGCTATGCCCGCGCGAGTGGCGTTGAACCCGTAAGTGCAGAGGAAGCCCGGAAAGTTGATCTGCAACCCGCCCTGAAGGGGGCGCACACGATCCCTGAGCGTCGCCAGGAGAAAGATGGGCTCCATCTCTTCAACGATGACTGCTTCGGAAGGAATGCCCAGGCGAACCAACTCTTCTTCCACTCGTCGGGCTGCTTCGCTATTCTCCACGCCGATACGAAGTCGGTTGCTGGCTTCGTCTATATCGGTCAGGATTGTTCCCGGAAGGGAAAGCACGGGCCCGACAAGCCGGTCGGACCAGGTCTTCAGTTCCGCAAAGCTGAATTGAGCAGGGAGTACACGGAGAGGGATGTCACGAGCGATCCTTTGATCGCCGCGAAAAAGCTTGGGCAACAGGCGTGTCCGCGCCAGGGGAAGTTCTTCCTCTCCCCCTACGAGGTAGATCGTCAGTCGTCCCGTGTCGTCCATAAACAAACCGCCGAAGCCGGGAACATCTTCATTCAGGCGGGCCAGAGCGTCATCGAACGTCTCGCCGGGAGAGACCTCGATGTTCCACACAGGAGAAACCTTCAGACCGTGCTCGGCGTGAGATGTGCTTTGGCTGCGACCTCCCATAAAGAGGGGGAATGTGATCACAATCCCCATGACAATCATCTTGCGCATCATAGACCCTCCTTGCAGCAGTTTGGTCTCATTTGCCCTGGCGGAGGTGATCGAGGAATTCATACATGCCTTCCTCGTCTTTCTGCTCGTCCAAGCCCTTCTCTAACCAGAAGGGAAGGCAAAGGACGCCTCCTTTATACATATCTGCCGGGCCAGCGTCAAGGACAATCCAGCCCGGACTGGGGATTTTCCTTCCCGTGCGGGCGGCAGCCCGGGAACCGCTAGGGGAGGATCCGAGGGATCGCCGGCACCGGTCGGGGGGCACGCCTGACCCTTCGTGGACTGATGAAGCAAAGAGTTTTCCTCGGCCGGTTTGACAGGTGGAGGATCAATGAGTAGCATTCTCAATTTGTGAAACATTTGCCGCACATCAATCGTAAGGAGATCCGGCGGCAGAATCGCCACCACGCACGAGAAAAAATATGAAATCAGGTCGAAAGAAGGGACTGATTGCGCTGCTTGTGATCATCATCATCAGCGTCGTTGTCGGCGTCAGTCTTCGGCGGCAGGGCCAGGACCTGCCTCTGGTTCAGGTGGAGAAGATCACCCGGAGACCGGTGCTGGAGGCCAAGGTCACGGCCAACGGCGAGATTCGCCCCCGTAATTTCTTCAATCTCACGGCGGAAGTCCCCGGTCGCGTGATTGAGATTTACGTGAAGGAAGGAGACATCGTCAAAGCGGGGACCCCGTTACTCAAAATTGATCCCACGCAAATCTCCTCGGAAGTCGAGAGCAGCTCCGCTCAGATTCAAGCTGCTCAGGCCGATTATCAAAATGCTCTCGTCCAGATTGACGCTGCCCGCAACAACGTGCTCAACGTGCAGGCATCACTGGCGGCAGCCCGATACGACCTCGAGCGAGCGAAGTCGGATCTGGCCTTTGCCGAAGAGGAGTATAAGCGGCATGTGAAACTACTTGAAGAAGGAATTGCCTCGCGTTCCACCTTCGAGCGCGTACAGTCCAATTATCGAGCGGCGCAAGCCCTCGTTCAGGCGCAACAGCAAAGGGTTACACAACTGGAGGTTCAACTGCGTGACGCGCAAATTCGTGTCCGTCAGGCCGAAGCTCAGGCGCGAACGGCCGATGCCCGCATTCGTCAGCTCAGGGCAAACTACAGGAGCGCTCTCGACCGGCTGCAAAAGACCGAACAGAAAGCTCCCATTGATGGTGTTATTGCCAGCCTGCCGGTGCGTCCGGGACAGTTCGTTCTCGCCAGCTTTCAAACAACTCCCTTGCTTACTATCGCCGATATGTCGGAGATCAACGTCGAGGTTCAGGTAGATGAGACGGACATCACCGGAGTTAAGCCGGGTCAGAAAGCCAAGGTCAAGGTGGATGCCTTGAGCGACTATGAGCTTGAAGGTGTTGTCTCGGAAGTCGGGCGTGCCCCCATCCCACGACCGGGGCAGGAGCTGGCGGTGGCGTCGGGAACGGGCCAGGAGGCGAAGGATTTCAAGGTAGTGATCCGGCTGGTCAATCTCGCTCAGGACATTCGCGATCGGCTCCGACCCGGCATGTCTGCCACCGCCACGGTTACGACCGATGTACGGGAGAACGTGATCGCTGTTCCGCAGTCGGCGCTAGTGGAACGAGAGCCCGAGAACCCAGGATCGAAACAAAATCAAGCCGCCAATCCTTCGGGGAAGAAAACGGTGACGGGTGTCTTCATCGTTCGGGGCAATCAGGCTATCTTCACTCCGGTGGAAACGGGCATCGCTGGTGAGATGGACGTGGAAATCATCAGTGGCCTTGAGGAGGGCATGGAAGTCATCGTCGGCCCCTATCGCGAACTGCGCACGCTCAAGAATAACGCCCTCGTCAGGAAGGAATATGTCTCCGGTGGGAAATAAGCCGGAGCAGGTCGTCGCATCTTCGGAACGCGGGCGGAGGCCTCCGCCCAACTGCTCGACGAGGCGACCGACTCATCCTGCTGCAGGAGGTCCGAATGGCAAACCCGGTGCTCACACAGACAGTCGAAGAACGACTTGACCGCGAGATCGCGCGTCGTCCGCTCGTGGACGGACTCATCCGGATGGAGAATGTCTGGCGCACGTACAAAATGGGACAGGAGGAACTGCACGCTCTTCGGGGCATTGACCTGACCATTCAGAAGAATGACTATGTAGCCATCATCGGTCCGTCAGGCTCGGGGAAATCCACCCTGATGAACATCATCGGCTGTCTCGATACCCCCACGGCAGGGCGTTACTGGCTCAACGGTCGGCTCGTGAGCGAGATGGATGACGATGAGCTGGCCTACATTCGGAACCGAGAGATTGGGTTCGTCTTCCAGCTTTTCAACCTGCTGCCGCGCGCGACGGCCCTGCACAATGTCGAGCTGCCGCTGATCTATGCCGGAGTGCCGCCGCGAGAACGCATCGAGCGGGCCCGACGTGCCCTGGAAATCGTTGATCTTGCCCAGCGGATGCATCACCGGCCCAATGAGCTTTCCGGCGGTCAGCGACAGCGAGTCGCTATCGCTCGCGCTTTGGTCAATAATCCCTCGATTTTGCTGGCAGATGAGCCAACTGGTGCCCTCGACTCGAAAACCGGAGCCGAGATCATGGCCATTTTCGACCGGCTTCACGAACAGGGCAACACGATCATCATCGTCACTCATGAACCTGAAGTGGCCGCTCACGCGCGTCGCATCATTCATATTCGCGACGGTCGCATTGAGCGGGAGGAGTTCCGGTAGTTTCTTCTCCGCCGGCCGGGGAAGTGGGAGGCCGTCGGGCGGCGAGCTGACCACAAGCGGCATCAATATCTCGGCCCCGGGGCTGACGAATAAAGGTGAGTAGTCCCCCCTCGCGCAGGAGCGACTGAAAGCGTAAGATTCGATCCATCGGGGAGCTCCGATAAGCAAGCTCAGGGGCAGGATTGTGGGGAATTAAATTGACCTTTGCACGCAGACCCCGAAGAAGGCTCACGAGCTGTCGTGCCTGCTCGTCGCGATCATTGATTCCGTCAAGCATGACATATTCGAATGAAATCCACTCGTTTCGGCGCAGGGGATACTGACGGCAGACCTCCATGAGCTGGCCAAGCGGCCACCGCCGATTCAGAGGGATGAGCTGATTCCGGAGTTCATCCGTTGGGGCAGACAGCGAGATCGCCAGCTCCGGTCGAACCGGTTCGCGGGCAAGATCGCGAATGCGTGGCACGACGCCGACGGTGGAGAGCGTGATCCGTCGCTCGGAGATGTTGAACCCTCGCGGATCACATAACAGTTGAACTGCCCGGATGACGTTCTCATAGTTGAGCAGCGGCTCGCCCATTCCCATCAGCACGATGTTGGTTCCGCGCGCGGGACTTCCACCGACTCCATAACGGTCATTGAGGACCAGGGCGACCTGTGAGACGATCTCCCCCGCATCGAGCTGGCGTCGTAGTCCAAGCCTCCCGGTCATACAAAAGGTGCAGGCGATGGGACAACCCGCCTGCGTTGAAATGCAGATCGTGTCCGCATAATCTTCCGGAATCCACACTGTCTCGATGAATGTCGCGTCGGCCAGTCGAAGCAGATAGCGCCGCGTTCCGTCGGAGGACTCGAAGGTTTGGCTCACCTCCACGTCGGTGATGACGAAATCTCTCGCCAGCTCCTCCCGCAGACGAAGCGGTATATCCGTCATCGCCTCAATGGTAGTCACTCGCCGTCGGTAAAGCGCATGAAACACCTGCCGATGCCGATAGTCGGGGGCGTCGTACCGACGAAAGATCTCCGCCAGCTCCGCTGCGGTTTTTCCCATCAGTCGTTGTGTTGCCATTGCAAATCAATCGTTACCGACACCAAAGCTCAAACTGTTAGTATACCAATCCTCCCGGATGGGTGGACAGCACAACGCCGACAATGCAGCGGCTGGCCAAGCGCCATGACTTCCGATCCATCGGTTCGACCCGGTGGAGGGAAGCTTTCGTTCATCGGCTGAACCTCTTGCCTGACGCACGAAAGTTCTGCCATTATGCTTGTCGTGACAACACGAATCCGAGCATCATCGGCGATCTCTTTGGCACTCTGGGGAATGATCATCGGGGGGTATTTCTCTTTGACCCCGGGTACACGCGCAGGCGGCCCGATCTTCGGACGCCCTGCCGTGTGGGATACGAACCGTCCCGTGCCTTTTACGCCCGACCAGGGACCGTTGGGGAAACTGGATAACGAACAGGCGGTCGCTCTGGTTGGCGCTCTCTTCAGCGTATGGAGCGAAGTGGATACGGCTGCCATCACGTTTGCTCAGGCGGGTCAGCTCGAAGCGGATGTGACGGCGGCCAACTATCTTCAGATCCTCAACGCGCTCCCGGCAACCGTCAGCCCGGTGATCTTCGATGCGGATGGGAGCATTACCGATGCTGTCTTTGGCCAGGGGGCGCGTCATCGGGTTCTCGGTTTTGCCGGACCGCGCCTGGCGTCAGGGGACCGAATCCAGGGCGCGATGGCCGTTCTCAACGGAGCCTTCATTGACGGCAGACCGGATCCGACGGACATTCCCTTGGAGCTATTCCGCGCGGTGTTCATCCATGAGTTCGGTCACTACATTGGCCTCGACCATACGCAACTGAACCTCGATGATGCCTTCGACGCTGATCCGACCAACGACGTCTCTGTGCCCACGATGCTTCCGGTGCTGACGACGATCGAGCAAGTGACGCTTCATGCCGATGATCGTGCCGCCGTGTCATCGCTCTATCCGGGACCACGGCGCGCACTGCTAGGGACGATCCGCGGTCGTGTACTCATGTTGGGCGGGCAGGCCGGCGCATTGGGCGTCAATGTCATAGCCCGACGGGTGGATGCCCCGAAGGAGGTGGCGTTTTCAACCGTCACCGGCTATCGCTACGCGACCGATGCCACCGAGTTGCCCGGATTCTTTGAGCTTGTCGCGCTGCCGCCCGGCCGGTATACGGTTGAAGTCGAACGCATTCATCCCGTCTTTAGAAGCGGATCAAACGTCGGCCCATTCTCGCCGCCCCTTGTTCTTCTCGGCCCCCCGGAGTTTTTCAGCGGCTCTGAGGAATCCGATCATGATGATCCCGCCTCAAAGGTGGAGCTAACGGTCGTTTCCGGAGCAGTCATTGAGGGCGTTAATATTATCCTCAACTCAGTCGCCACGCCGGCGGGGAACGATTCCTGTAGCCAGGCGCGAGAGGTGCGAGAAAGCGAGTTCACCGATGTGGTGAGCGTCGCCTCCGCCACTCCCTCACCGGACGATCCGCCAAATTCCTGCTTCCTCGGCCGGGGCCAGAACGTATGGTATCGGTTCGACGCTCCCCTCAATGGAACGGTGACTGTTGACACCTATGGGAGCACCTACGATACGGTCATTGGCGTCTATCAAGGGTCGTGCGGGCGGATGATCGAAATCTCCTGCAATGATAATGCTTCGCTCACCTCACTCGGCTGGTTCACCGAATCCCAGCTCTCGTTCAATGTGAGATCCGGCCAGACCTATTATATCGAGGTGGCCAGGTCGGCAACCGATTCGCGGGAGAGCTTGCTCCGGTTTCATCTTCGATTTCACCCGGCGGTGAATGGGCCTGATCTTGCTCTCGACGATCTTCGCCTTCCTTCGACATCCGTCCGAAGAGGAAGCGAAGCCCTGCTCGGCTTCACCATCATCAATCAAGGGGATCGTCCGGCGTCCGGTGCCGTTCATGAAGTTCGCCTGGCCAATCGTAATTATCGCCTCTCGGTCAGTCCGCCCCTGGCGTCGGTCGTGACCCGTGAACTTCGTCCGGGTGAGACAGTTTTCTTTCAGGTGCCGGTGGTGATTCCTGGCGATCTCCCGCCCGGGACGTACTTCCTGGGCATCGTGCTCGACACGACCGGCGGCGCCGCTGAATCGCTTGAGGGGAACAATATCATCGCCATACCTCTGGAGGTCATTTCCGGATAATAGCGCAGACTTTTCAAGTCTGCGACGAATGCGCAGGCCGGAAAGCCCGCGCCGCTCCTGCTATTTGGGGAGGGAAAACCATGACTGGCGTGATGATCTTGAGAGGAGTAGCAATGACTGTCGCAGCACTCGTTTTCGGTGGACTGATAACGGGGAGCCCACAGGCACAAAACCCAGAAAGTGAGAGAGGATCATATGCGGGCGGATCCCTCAGCCAGGAACTTCGCAACAACCCCCTTCCCGGAGGTGGAACCATGCAAGAAAAAAGGCCGCGCGCGAGAGATCTCGGCCTCAACCCGGGAATCCTGTCCCCCGGACCTCTAAATGCCATCACCGATGTAGCCGGAGTGAAGGTGGGACATGCGACGATCATTCGAGGCGATCAGATCCGCACGGGTGTGACGGCAATTCTTCCTCATGGAGGCAATCTCTTCCGCGAGAAGGTTCCGGCGGCGATCTTCGTCGGTAACGGATTCGGGAAGCTCATGGGATCAACTCAGGTGAACGAGCTTGGAGAGATCGAGACGCCCATCCTCCTCACCAATACGCTCAGTGTGCCACAGGTGGCCGATGCGCTGGTTCAGTATATGCTCTCGCTTCCGGGCAATGAAGACGTGCGATCGGTCAATCCCGTCGTGGCCGAAACCAACGATGGGTACCTCAACGATATTCGTGGGCGACATGTGACACGGGAGGATGTTTTTCGGGCTCTCACCGAAGCTCGGCCCGGGCCTGTCGAAGAGGGGTCGGTGGGAGCCGGAACAGGGACAGTGGCATTCGGCTTCAAAGGGGGAATTGGGACGGCCTCGCGTGTGCTGCCTCAAAATCTCGGGGGCTACACAGTGGGTGTACTGGTGCAGACGAACTTCGGAGGAATCCTGACGATTCAGGGAGCACCCGTTGGTCGTGAGTTGGGCCGCTACTACTTGCGCGAGCAGCTAGAAGGTCGCTCCCACCAGTCACCCGATGGGAGCGTGGATCAGGAAGGGGGCTCGGTGATCGTCGTCGTTGCCACCGATGCTCCGCTCGACGCTCGCCAACTGCGGAGGCTGGCCGCGCGGGCCATTCTCGGTCTGGCGCGAACCGGATCCGTCATGGCCAACGGCAGCGGCGATTACATCATTGCCTTCAGCACCGCCGAGTCCGTCCGCATCCGCAGTGGAGAGGCGGGACGAGAACGATCTCCCCGAACAGTGACAAACGATGCAATGTCACCCTTGTTTCTGGCCGTTATCGAGGCGACGGAGGAAGCCGTCTACAACTCACTCTTTCGGGCGACAACAATGAAGGGACGGGACGGACGGACCATCGAGGCTCTGCCTCTGGAGCAAACGGTGGATATTCTCCGGCGTTACAATGTCCTCCCGCGCCGTGATTGAACGCGGGGTGAGAGTTCCCGTGAGCCGGGCGCATCTTGGTGATCGGCGACAGGGCGAAGCGAGGTCCGCCTCGACCCGTGTCGCCGAAATGCATTCACTCGCCCCTAGACTGAAGTCCCGAAGAAGTCCGATCAGAAGATGAAGCGAATGCCCACCTGTGCCTGGAAGGGCGTTCCCGGATTATTATTGGTGTCCAGCGTCCCATCAGGAAATCGCAGCCGACGGAACCGCGTATCCACGGGTGCGGGATTCCCCGTCGCCGGATCAATGCCGAGACCGTAGATCTGCTGCTGCGAGCCGAAGGTGATATTGTCAGCGTTGAAAAGGTTGAACAGCTCTACCGAGAACTGGATCCGCGACGTCTCACTCCAGAGCGTAAAGGCCTTGAGAATCCGCAAATCCACCGTGCTGACAGCGCGGTTGCGGAAAGAGTTGCGTTTCATCATCACGCCCGGAGCCGCCATCGGCCGATCATTGTTGGCGAAGTCCTCATTGGTGTCGCTGCCGGTTTGCGGATTGAGCGGCCTGGCCGACTGAGCCCGCACGATGCTCGACACCTCGAATCCCCAAGGGAGGCTGACCACCGAGAAGAAAGAGAAGAGATGACGCGCATCCAATCGCGCGAAGTGGAATTCCGGCCTCAGGTTGTAGACATTGACCGTGTCTTCCTGGCCCGTGGCGCTGTGCTCGTTGTCGTCATCCGAGTAGTTCCACGACAGCGTGTAGAAACCCTGCAACTGAATCCGCGAGCGGCGAAGTCCGGCGCGGAAGGTAAATCCCCGATAAAGTGAATGGGCCGTTGATTCCCGCACCCAGATGCTGCCCAGGCTGGGAATCGGTCGGGATTGTGCCCGCGAGCGCAAACCGAAAAATTCCCGGCGGCTGAGATCGTTAGCCCGAATGATGGGGAGCGGGAGATTATAGTCGCGCGTGCGCTGGAGATTGACCGTATTGACGTAGGTGAAATCCACTCCGGT
>DATLZR010000106.1 GCA_035573895.1 Blastocatellia bacterium
GTGCCGCAAGCCGCCTGGGGCGTGCGCTCCCGGTTGGGGCAAGTCGGCGAACGTCCGACATTCTCGATGTTGGCGTGGGAAGACGGGGAATTGCTGCCTCTCGCTCGGCATCGGAACCGTTCGGCAGATGCTCGCACAGAAGATGGTGTTCGCTCAACCGGTCATGCCCCTGGAGCGGCGAAATTCCCATCGCGGTGAACTGTTGGATGGTGGGACCCGGGCAAAATGTCGTCGGCAGCGTGTTCGGCACCTCATACCATTTCAAAGAATTCCTGACATAGCCGTGTGTTTTGCTGCCCACTTCAGGGGCCCCTTATTTCCTCCCGCGTCACCTGGTGACTGCGCTCCACCCCGGGCTACCTTCTGGCGACCCGCTTCGCCGGCTGAGGCAGCGATTCCCGGTTGGCTCATGTTCAAGAGCTGTGCGCAGGACGTATATTCTGGCCTTGACAAGCCTGAGTTGCACAAATTCTGAACATGAGCCAATCTCTGGCATCTGCGTGCCTGCTGCCGACAGGCAGGTTGGATGGCACCTCCCTGACTCCGAAGATCGTCTCCCTGCCTGCCGGTAGGCAGGTTACAGCGCCGCTTCTTTGGCTTCATCATTCGCTGAAATGGCAACAGGCTCGGAGGCGGAAAAGTTCATCAGGGCGAATCCCTTCATCAACGTGTCAGGCAGCCAATAAACCTGTTCGACCATCCGCTCGTCGGGCATCCGACCAAAGGTCGCTGACAGCTTCCCCGATCTCGCTTCCAAGGTCGGGTTCTTGACTGGTCGCCTACGGCTAGAGGATACCCAAGCGCAAAATTCGCTCTTCTCTTGGCTCTCCAGCCTCACCGGGAATTGCTGCCCGAATCTTCAGTAAAAGCAAGCCGGCCGTGCCTAACCCCAATGTCGGTGTCCACCTTCACTCGCTGGCGAAAGCCAGCGACTCATCACCTCTCGCGCCGCCTGTGCATTCTCACACCAATCCCGGTTGGCATTCTCGATCAGAACATAACGGGGGTGTCCCCGCCAGGCGTCTGACTCTTATCGGTGGGCTTTGCAGCGGGCATGGCCAGCGATCACTTGCGTGGAGCGAAGCCTATTCGCAAACGCGGTGTTATCTGAACCAGCCAGTCTCCATGGAGAGCCTTTCGATTCAACCTCAGACCTTGCTGATTCCATGATAAGCTCTCAAAGGTATTGTCTCTGTTTGCAATTTTTAAGAGACGTTCAAGCTCCCTCAACTCTTTATCGAGTCTTACTCTTACAACTTTATGTTCTTCTTCAAGCTTTTTCTTAAGCGGGTCAATTTCGCGCTCTTTGGCTCCTATCTTTTGCTCTACACTCCCCAATTTTATCGCATGCCAAACCTCTTGGATCAGGCGGATTATTCCAGAAAAGATCAATGGAGCAATAAGCCACGAATTGAAAGTGTCACTGCGATCCCAGCCTTTCTCAGCCACCATCACGCAGCTAAAAATGAACCAAACCACCGACAGCAAGCAGCCCAATGCCCATGCCGATTCCGATTCCGGT
The DNA here is from genome assembly GCA_035573895.1 of Blastocatellia bacterium. Taxonomy (NCBI): domain Bacteria; kingdom Pseudomonadati; phylum Acidobacteriota; class Blastocatellia; species Blastocatellia bacterium. The sequence continues at coordinate 1,523 of DATLZR010000106.1, forward strand.
TTGTTCCTTTCTATCGTCCATCTCTTGTGCTCGAGTTCATTGACCGGTTCCCGAAGCTTGGCAATCTTCTCATTCTTTTCCGCTTCATGCTGGTAGATGGTTTCCCGCTTATCAGCTACAAGGGCGCGATCAGCTTTCAGCTTCAGGCAATTTTCTGGTTTCCTCACTCAGTCGAGGGTGGGGGGATTCTTTCATGCACAAACTCGCTCACTCGCTCGGTCACTCGGACCGCTTTCCGAGCCTCATCGAGCGTGAACTCAACAAACAGATCGCCGGGATAGCGCGCTTCGGTAAAATACTCAGCAAACGGTTCCAGGTCGGCCCGAAATTGGTCGAACTCTGCATCATACTCGGTGCACTTCTTGAGCAGATAATCAATACTGTGTGTTTTCTCCAACCGCCACCCTCGGGAGATCAGGTAGGCTTTGAGATACTTTTCTACTGCTTGCTGGCAGGAAGAACAGATGTGAAGAACCGGTGGGTCTTCATCATTCAGACTTAACTGAGCCCCACGCAAATCACTATCAGCAAACCGCAACCAGGCCATCGGGGTCTCAACTGGTAACCTCGTCGGGGGCGATTTTTCCTCTGACGGCATCTCGGGATCGCTCATAAAGAATCACCCCATCTTCAAACAGGTGATACACGTAAAACGGATTCCGGTCAGCCAAATTGTGCCGAACCTCTTCAGGATGACGCACAATCAGATCTATCGGCACGCCGTAGTCATATAACGCACGCCGTATCTGACGCGCGATGTGGCGATTACTTTGGCGAGAATCCACTATCACGAACAGATCCAGATCACTCTCCTCATGAATCTCCCCATGAGCGCGCGAACCGAACAGAATGATCATCTCAGGATCAACCAGACGGATAATATCCTCACAAATCTGCTGAATCAATTCAGGTGTAATGCGCTCCCCGAAGGGAAGCGCACGATGATCGTTTTCACCGACTCTTCCCAAGGCTGGTCGCTTAACAACTTGTTCCCTGGGTTCGTTCTTCATAAGCTCTGCCACTTATTTTACCACCAAGGCACCGAGAGACAAATCATGGATTTGTCATCAGTCATTGGTCATCGCCAAAAGAGAAATAACCAATCACAATGGAACCTGTGCAATCAGCGAAATCCGTGGTTTTCTTTGTCTCCCGCGACTTTGTTGCATAAATCAGAGATGAGAGAAGTTTGTTTCATAACCCCCAACCGCGAGCCCTCAGGCGGCATAGCTGTCGGGCATGCCCAGGTGCGTCATCCGGTTCAACGCGGCGCAGCGGATCAACACCTGAGCCGCTTGACCCTCAAAACTCCGGGCCCGGACTTGTTCGCCAAAGATCATCTTGAACCGAAAGACCGCCGTCTCCGCCAAACTCCGACGATGGTAGCCAGTCTCGCGCTTCCACTGAGCCCGCCCGACTTGTCGAATCCGACGCAGTTTTCATCGCGCTGAAGCCGTTCCCCTTTGCAGCGACCGTGCCGCCAGATACGCGCATCACGACGAGGCGGAATCACCGCCCGCGCCTTGATTCGCTTGATCGCGTCGTAGCAGGGACGCTTGTCGTAGGCCCCATCCGCCGAGACCTGGTCCAGCTTCTCATCCACTTGGTCGAGCAAATCCGTCATCGCCTCACAGTCAGCCACATCGTTGGTCGTTACCACCGCCGCTACCAGTTCGTGGGTCGCTTCATCCACCGCCAGATGAAGCGTGCGCCAGGTCCGCCGCTTCGAGTATCCATGAGGGCCGCACTTTCCATTCGCCCTCACCGTAGATCTTCACCCCGCTGCTATCAACGACCAAGTGCAACGGCTCCTTCTTGGCTCGGCGCGGCAACGCCACGGCCAGTGCCTTTCGTCGTCGGCTCAAGGTCGTATAGTCGGGCACGGGCAGTTCCACCTCCAACAGCCGCGTCACCGAGCGCATCAATCCTTCGGTCGTTCGCAACGACAAGTGGTAGACTTCTTCCACTGTCGCCATACACTCGATGGCCGTGTCGCTGTAGAACTGCGGACGGCCCGGCCGCCCGTTGCGCTCGTGGTTCTGCCAAGCGGCGATCACTTCGTCACTAATCCAGATCGTCAAGCTTCCCCGCTCCACCAGGGACTTGTTATACTCTTTCCAGTTGCGAAGGCGGTATTGAGTCTTGATTTTCTTTTTGCTCACAACAGAAGAATACCAAACAATCCCGCCTCCGTACCTATTTTTGCAACAAAGCCGCGCCGAGCGGGGATGTGACCATCCGCATTCTCGACGCCAGGGGGCAGCTCGTGCGCACGCTTCAGGGCACCAAGCAAGCCGGCCTCAATCGCGTATGGTGGGATTTGCGGACGGAGCTATCGAAGGAAATTCGCCTGCGAACGAGCCCCGCCTACGCGCCAGAAATTCGCGTGGGGCCGGAAGGATGGCGACCGCTGCCCGAAGGAGGCCGCCTCTCGGTCCTGGTGCCGCCGGGCACCTACACCGTAGAGCTGACCGTCGGCGGCCAAAAGTTCACCCAGCCGCTCGTGGTCAGGAAAGATCCGCACTCGACGGGAACGGAAGCGGACATTCAGGCGCAGGTGCAGATGCTCCTGGACATCCGCAAGGACCTGGAGACGGTGGCCGACATGGTCAATACCCTCGAGAGCGTCCGCAGCCAGCTCCTGACCTTATCGGGCTTGCTCCGTGACGATCCGGCCGCGGCTCCAGCACGCAACGCGGCGGAACAACTGGAGAAGAAACTCGCCGATCTGGAAGACCACCTCATTCAGCGAAAGCTCACCGGTCGTGGACAGGATGGAGTCCGATGGCCGGCCAAGCTGGTGAGTAAGTTGACGTATCTGGCTGGAGGCGTCGCCAGCGCCGATTTCCCGCCAACGACGCAGCAGCGCGAGGTGCACGCACAGTTCAAACAGCAGATCGCCACCTATCAACGACAACTCAACGAACTCCTCAGCCGCGACCTGTCGGCGCTCAACGCGCTCCTGCGCGAACGAGGGATTCAGAATATCATCATCCGAACGCCTTAAAGCAGTCGAATCCCCGGGAGCGCGCGTCCCGCGTGCCGCAAGCCGCCTGGGGCGTGCGCTCCCGGTTGGGGCAAGTCGGCGAACGTCCGACATTCTCGATGTTGGCGTGGGAAGACGGGGAATTGCTGCCTCTCGCTCGGCATCGGAACCGTTCGGCAGATGCTCGCACAGACCATTGATCGTGCTCTGAGTGGGAATGGGACCGACCGACCCGTCATGGAAGCTTTTGAAACCCCATCCCGACCTGGAGGAAATGGTCGTCCTGTGTAACACCTGGGTGATGCCGCGTTCACGCATGATCACCATCGAGGTCAGGTCGGTGAACGAGATGCGGGGCTTGTCCTGAAACTGCTTGCGGAGTTGCCAGGCGACAGCGAAGCGATCCGAGGTGACCCGCTCTATTGTCAGATGCCCCAGAGCAGCGGCGGCCATGAGCCCTTCCACAAAGCGGATGGCTTCGGGAACCGGCTCTCGACGGAATAACAGTGTGATGGTCTCATCCATCACATAATCGCTCGTATAAATAGCGACTCGATGTCTCCTCAATTCTCGATAGATTTTTTTGACCTCCGCGTGGTGAGGATCACAGCGATAACCGAGTGCCACCCAACCCCAGGTGTCCACGAAGATAGGATCCAGGTTCATGGCGTCTCAGTTCCATCCCCGTAGAGTTCACGTTCGATCTCTTCAGCCGAGAGCGAGTCTCCAGAGAAAATCCCTGCCACCGCCAGAACGGGATCCTCCTGCAGGAGGACCTCCCGCGACAGGAATTCCAGAAAATCCCGCACCTGCTGAAGTGCTGGTTCTGGTAACTGGTCCAATTTTTCAAGGATTTCTTCTTTCAAGGATCGTCCCACGCTTTTGTCCTCCGCCGCGATCTTCCTGATGGAGAGCCTCGTAAGGCTCACCTCTCGTCCTTCCCAATAGAGCCGATCACGACACGGCCCGAATTACTGTAACTCATCTGCTCCCCCGGTTTGAAGTCGAGCGGTTTGTTCCGGGGCCGCTCGAGCACGCTCGCGGGAGGCGACGACTCCCTCATCATTCTCAGACCGTCGGGAACCGGCGAACGCCCGACATCTCGATGTTGGCGTGGGAAGAGGGGGAATTGCTGCCTCTTGCTCGGCATCGGGACCGTTCGGCAGATGCTCGCACAGAAGATAGTGTTCGCTCAACCAGTCATGCCCCTGGAGCGGCGAAATTCCCACTGCGGGGAACCGTTTGTTGGAGCACCCGAAGGAAATGTCGTCTGCCGAGTGGTTCGGCTCCTCGCGCTCGATATTTGCCCGGCCATCTCCTGTGCTCATGTTATCTCATCGGGTGGGTCAGGCCGGGAAGATTTCCACCACCTCGTCCCGATAGGCGGGAATTCCGCATTCGGGATCAACAAGACCTCGACGGATGAGGACATTCGCTTCAGGCCAGTACATCATGACTGTTCCCGGAGGAATCCGACCGAGGCGAATGCGCCCGCGAACTTCCCCGCTGGCCGACCGGACAATGACGGGTGCTCCCTCGACCAGGCCCAGGCGCCTGACATCCTCCGCCGAGAGGATCACGGCATCGCGCTCGCATCCGGCCAGCGGATCGCGCGTACCGAAGGTCATGCTGTTAAATTGCTTACCTCGCCGGGTCGTCAAGCGGAAAGATCCATCCGCATGGTCGTTGTCGGGGGGCACTACCGGTGTGAAGCGCGCTTTTCCATCAGGGGTGGGGAAACGCCCGTCTTCGCCCAGACGCTCGCCACCCCATTGAAATTGATCCCCTTTTTGCCGGAGTCGCTCGATACCCGCGTAAAACGGAATGACGCGAGCAATTTCCTCCCGAATCTCCTCGGTTGAGGCGAACGCGATATGACCGGCATGATCGGGGCGGACGCGCCGGGCGACATCCACCAGTACCCGCCATTCATCGCGCGCCTGCGGAACGCGAGGGCCGGGAATTTCGGGATTGAAGATGACGCGCCGTTCAGTTGTCGTTTCCGTCCCGCCGCCCACCATCTCGTATCGGGTCGTGGCGGGAAGCACGAGCACGGCATCCACCGGGTCAACGAACATTTGGGGATTGAGGACGATGTCATGATGCACGCGCAGAGGAATGCGCTCCAGCGCCTGACGAACGAAGGCCCGGTCGGGAAGAACGCTGAGCCAGTTGCTCCCGATGAGGTAGATGACGTCGAGCTGGCCGCGCGCGGCGGCGTCAACCATCTCCGCCACGAAATATCCCCGCCACGCGGGCGGTCGAAATCCCCACAGCGCCGCGAAACGATCTGCTGCCTCGTCGGTGATGGGAATCCCTCCGGGAAACTGATTGGGAACGGCTCCCATCTCCGCCCCACCTTGCACGCCGGAGTGACCGCGGATGGGCATAAGACCCGTCTTGGGTCGTCCGATCATCCCCCGGGCCAGTGCGAGGTTCACAATCGCTTTCACGGTGGGGACCCCATACTGATGCATCGTCACCCCCATAGACCACACGAGCACCGCCGTGCGCGCCTCCGCATACATTCGGGCGAAAGCCAGCATGTCGTCACGGCTGACGCCGGACCGCTGTTCCAGCTCCTCGAAGGTCTGGGCGTCTAAGGCCTTAACCAGTTCGGTCCATCCCGTCGTGTGCTCCTCGATGAACTTGCGATCAATCCAGCCGTGAGCGATCAGGTGCTTCAATACCCCATTGAGGAATGCGATATCTCCGCCCACGCGAACCTGGAAATAAGCATCCGCCACACGCGTCCCTCGGATGGCCGATTCCAACAAAGAGGGAACCCAGTACGTCTCCAGCCCCGATTCCCGGGAGGGATTGATGACGGCCACGCGCGTGCCTTCTTTTTTGGCCAGATGAATGTACTTCATGGCCACCGGCTGATTATTTGCCACATTGCTACCGATCAAGACGAGAAGGTCCGTTCCCAGCCAATCTTTGTAGCTGCACGTTGTCGCGGGATAGCCGATGGTTTGTTTGAGCGCCGTTGTGCTCGGCGCGTGACAGACGCGGGCGGAATTATCAATGTGATTCGTCCCCAAAAAGCGAGCGACCTTCTGAGCGACGTAATAGGTTTCGTTGACCGTTCCCCGCGAGACGAGATAAAAGGCTACTCGTTCGGGCGCCACGTTGCGGATGCGGTCGGCAAGAAGCGTCACCGCATCTTCCCAGGCAATGGGCGTGAATCCCGACTCACCTCGACGACGAATCAACGGCAGGGGAATGCGCCCGAGCGCCCGCAGGGACCGCTCGCCGTGCCGATCCCACCCGGAGACATCTCGCAGCATGGAGGGATCAAACGGCGGCAACGTGTTGAGGCGGAGGAGATTGAGCCGAATCCAGCACAGATGAATGCCCGGCATCGTCCAATCCCGCAGACCGGTCGTCCCCAGGGCACAACCATCACAGACGCCATCCCGGAGAATCCGCCAGGCGTAGCCAAGCTCTCGACGATTCTCCCAGATCGCTCGTAGGATCTCACGATAGGGATTGATCCGTTGCTCGATCTCCCTCACCATCATGTCCCTCCCCCGGTTATTGCTGACACCAAAGTCTAGGTCGTCGTCCGCAGCACGTCAAACTTGCCGCTGCCGGGCGGCTCATGTATATTAGACCCCCTGATATGATGGGGAGACAGTCGGGCATGGGTGAACCATCGGTCAGAGCCAATCAACGCTTTATCATCCGAACTGTCGTAGCGACCATCGCTGTGATTTTCTTGAGCGTCGCCATCATCTACCTGGCCACACAGACTCCGGAACTGGGGATCATCACCATCATAACGAATCCCCCCCGGGCGACCCTTCGCCTGGATGGAAAGATGGTTGGAGAGACGCCGATCACCATTCAGTGCCCGGCGGGAACGCGACGCCTTGTCATCAGCAAAACCGGTTACAAAACTATCGAGCGGAGCATCCTTCTTGATCCCACCAACGGCGAGGTGACATACGACTTCTCGCTGGAGCCGGTGCTCTCCTCACCATCACCGGCCAATCTCACGGCGGAAATCGAGAAATTGAAACGGTTGGCTGAAGACGCATTCAAACGGGGAGACTACGTCGCACCGGAGAACGATAACGCGCTTTATTACGTCAATCGGCTGGCGGAATTCGCGCCCGACGATCCCTTTGTCACCGAGATGCGGGAGCGCATTCGTCAGGCCCTCCGGCTCCAGGCTCAATCCTCGTCACAAAAGAACCATCTCGCTTCCGCAAAGAAGCCCCGGAAGTCCCACACACGGTGGCCGAATGCGTGACCTGCGCGGGACTCCGGCGGGGAATACTCCAGCGGAACAGGCCAGACTTACTGGAGGAGTGACCAGGGGGAATCGTTGAACTCGATCCATCTTCCCCGCCCCTGAGCTAGGGCTTTCTCATAGAGGTAGTATCCCGAAGCCACGTCTTCCACGGCCAATCCCACCGATTTGAAGAGAGTAATCTCGTCTCTCGACTGTCGCCCCACAATCTTTCCCACGAGGACTTCTCCGATCTCTCCCCGGATATGAGCCTCGGTGACCACGCCTTCGCTGCAGGGGATCACGAAATCGCCGGCTTCCTTCAGGGCCGATTCTCGGCGATCTACGAACAGGCGCGAGCGGGCCACCGCAGCGGAATCCAGTTCGCGTTGAAAAGGCAGACTCGATCCCACCGCGTTGATGTGCACGCCGGGAGGAAGCCACTCTCCCCGGAGGATGGGTTCGGGCGATGAGGTCGTCGTGCAAATGATGTCGGCGCCCGCCACAGCATCCCGGGCGTGAGGGAAGACGCGAGCGGGGAGCCGATATTCTTCAGAGACCTTCCGGGCGAGAGCTTGGGCGTGATCGAGCTGTCGGCTCCAGATGGCCACCTGCGTGATGGGGCGGACGGCGCGCATCGCCCGCAGGTGAAAGTAGGCCTGCACGCCCGATCCGAGAATCGCCAGCTTCGTTGCCTCCTCACGAGCCAGCCACCGGGTGGCCACACCACTGACCGCCGCCGTGCGCAGAGCCGTAACCGCCCCGGCCTCGATCATGGCGGCCAAGCCTCCGCGTTCCGCCTCGAAGATGAGAACGGCTCCTTGATGAATCTCCTGGCCGACAGAGCGGTTCTCCGGGAAAACGGTCACAATCTTAGCGCCCAGCGTGCGCTTCCCAGCGAGATACCCCGGCATCAGGGCCATCAGTCCCCGATGGTCCGGCACTGAGTAAACCTGCCGCATGGGATTGACCGCCTGGCCGCGGGCGAGAGCCGCCAGCGTTTCCTCCATCACCGCAATGCATTCGGGCATGGGGAGCAACTCCAGGACCTCAGCGCGATTCAGTATCAGGACCTTCATCTCCGCATCCACCCAGCGCGCGTAATTGACCGGCGACGATCGAAGGAAGAGGCTCGGCTTTGACGGAAGGCGCCGGACCGCGACGCTCCGGCGCGGTGGCCCGCAACGACATCGCGGTAAAAGGCGCTGATGTCTCGCTTGAGAGGCTCGCGCACGGACTCGGTTTCATACATCGCATGTCCGCCTTCGTAGCATCTGGCCGTGATGTTCTGCCGGAGCGGAGGCTCGAGGCGACTGATCACCTCCGCGTGAACGGCACAACTATTGAGAGAATCATAGAGCCCCGTGGCCACAAACACCTTTACCGCAGGAGCCATTTGCATGGCGCGACGGAGCCACGGCTGACTTCCTCCCGGAGGAGCATCCGTGTTCAGCGGCGTCCCCGGAGGCGGCGGAGGAGCCTGGTTATAAACCCACCGCGCATTCACCGACAAAGGTCGTTCCCCCGGGGGCGAAAACCCTTCTTCGATCCCCTGGTAGGCGAGATCGGTCGCCACGTTCAAAGTCTGGCGCAGATACCTGTTGATCGTCAGCCCGCATCGGGTGTGAATGTCGGGCTCGCTCCCTCGGATCTGTCGTGTGTCGAATCGGGCCAGGACCTTCTTCTCCCCGGCGAGCAACTGCTCGACGAATTGCTGCCGCGGGATGACGAGAGTCTTTCGATCAATGAGCGAGGGAGCGATCCCGGTGTAGCGGGCCAACCCGTTCACAATTCGTTCCCGCTGCTCGTCCGTCAGATGGTCCCGGCGGGCCAGAGCGGGTGCATATTCGGTTCGCGCCCACGTCTCGGCCTGCGCCAGAGCGCTGGCCAGGTCGGTTTGCAGATCGGGCGGAAGCTTTCTGTGATAGAAGGCGGCTGCCGTTCGAGAGGGAATAAAGAGCGCCGTTCGCATCTCCTCAGGCATCACCGGACCCACGGGTATGCCTCCCGAAATTAGAATCACTCCAGCTACTGGAATTCCTCGTTGCAGCAGTGCTTCCGCGACTCCTGCCGCTCGCCACACGCCGTAGCTTTCGCCGCCGAGCACAAGGGGCGCATCCCAGGCATCGAAGCGCGTCAGGTAAACCCGCACGAATTCAGCGACCGATGCAATATCGCCCAGGGTATTGTAAAATTCAGCCGCATACTCGGATCGCGTCGGCCGACTGAAACCAGTCCCAACCGGATCAACGAAGACCAGATCGGTGAGATCGAGCCAGGTCGTCTCGTTAGTCACAAGATCACAGCCAGCTTCATCCGCGAGATCCCTCTTCCAGCGGAGGCGCTTGGGGCCGAAGCCGATGAGGTGAACCAACACGGAGTTCGCCCCCGGCCCCCCATTCCAGAGGAAAGTCAGAGGTCGAGGTGGGGCGCCGGGAGCTTGGTCAAGCAAATACGCGATGAAAAACATCTGACCGTGAACTTCACCAGTCTCGTTATGCCGGATCGGGAGAAACCCCGCACGCGCCGTGTAGCGGAGAACTCGCCGACCAATCGTGACCTGATGACGGGTCGTTGCAATCTCTGGGGTGACCGGCTGGGGAGTCGGGGGGAGAGGACGTCGCGGCACGGGCGCGACAGCACCAGCAGAACCGGACACGAGGAGAAGCGTGAGGGCGAGGACTTGGGGAGTACCGGTTCGACGCCTCATGACAATGCCTCCAGTAAACGATCCACATCTCGCAAATCGTTATAGACCGACGGCGACACCCGGAGGAAGTGAGCACCCAGGCGAACGTGAATATTCGCCTTCTGAAGCCGTTCAAGAACGGGCTGACGCTCCTTGACAGCGAACGTGATGAGCGCCGATTTCGTCTCCGGCGGCGTGAGAAGCTCAAAGCCCAGACGGGGCATCTCCCGGCGCAGACGGTCGAGCAGCGGTTGCCGATGTGCTTCGATGCGCTCGATGCCGAGTCGTCGGAGATAGGGCAATGACACACTCAGAGCAGCCATAGGAGCATAGGCATTACTCCCCACCTCAAAGTGGGCGCTGGCATCCGTCCCCAGCTCCCACGTCACAGGGTCATCGGCGGGCGGATCATAGGGCAGAACATGGGTCTGGATGCGACGCGCCGAGTGATAGCCATACTGCGTCCGACGGAGCACCCGTCCGATCAAGTCCTCCCGTACATACAGGAAGCCCAGACCGAAATCCCCCATCAGCCATTTGAAGCTCGAACAGGCACAGAAGTCCACGCCGGTCGCCCGCACGTCAATCGGCGTCGCTCCAGCAGCCTGAGCGATGTCGGCGTACACGTATGCTCCGTACGCGTGAGCCAGATCACACACGGCTTTGAGATCATGCTGAAAGCCGTTGTACATGGAGACGAGGGAAATTTCGATGAGCCGGGTCTTCCTGTCAACCAACTGCTCCAGGTCACGCATCTCAATGCGACCATCACGAGGCCGGGCAATCCGCAGATCGAGGCCGAAGAAGCGCTTGAGCGCCTGCAAGTGCAAAAGCGCTCCCTCGAAGTGGAGGGCATCGGTCACGACGTTCCCGCCGGACGTGGGAATATCTAGCCCCTTGACGACGAGATTCTCTCCTGTACTCGTATTGGGGACGAAGCTGATCTCCGAAGGATCGGCATTGATGAGCGCCGCGAACTGACCCTTCACGTAATCGGCCAACGAGGTCCCATCGGGAGCCGTCAATGTCCGACCGTGCAGTCGCGCTTCCGTGTACCGGCGGACAGCCTCGGCGCTCGCCCGAGGAAGGGGATGGATGTAGGCCGCGTTCAAATAGGTGAGCCCCGCCGGAAGAGCAAAATCCTCCTTTCGGGGGAAGACAGGAGCAGACCGGTCAGTTGCGGAGTCCGCTCCCGGCTGCCCTCTTTCGGGCACTAGCGCAGGAATCAGTGTCGTTGAAGCGGCATAGCCGCCCACTCCTCTCAGAAGATCGCGCCGACTCAGAGGCATACTCATTTTCCTCTCTTTTGGCCAAATCGCCCGGGCGATGGCTGCGGTATAGCCGATTCAATGAACATGGCGACGTCACGTTTCAATTCCGCTGCGGCTGTTCGATCCGTATAAATCGCGTGACCACCGCCGTAGCTCCGAGCGATGATGCGCTCCGCCAATCCGCCCGCCGCATGACTGGCCAGGTAGGAATTGGCAGCATAACTACAGACGAGATCATAGTAGCCGCAGGTGACAAAAACTCGCAGTCGCGGATTTGCTGCCAGCGCCCGACGCAGTGACTCTTCGGCAAAAGCTCGAGCCATACTGAGCGGACTTCGCTGACGAGATGCATCGGGCGTTTTCTCCGCGGAAGGGTAATCCCATTTCCAGCGCGTTGACATCCAGTCGCCTCGCGGTGTGGTCGGGGGAGGATATCCGCCTCCAAAAGGACCTTGATACCGGAGATCGCTCTGATAGTTCAGCTCCTTCCGAAAATAGCGCACGACGCCGACATCGTTGATGATATGGCGAAGACTGGGATCACGAGTTGGATCATATGGCTGTTGTTGAGAGTCCCGAGGCCCGACAAGCCGCGTGTCATAGCGCCCGACGACCTGATTTTGATCCGCTAGAAGCAACTCGGAAAACTGCTCCATGCTGATGCTGAGCGTCGTGGCGTTGATCTGGCGGGGATCGAGTCCGGTGAAGCGGGCCAGTTGCGACAGAACGGCCTCTCGTTCAGCCTGGCTCAAGCTCTCGCGCCGAGCCAGGGCTCGTGCGTAGACGTCTCGCGCCCACGCCTCGGCCTGGGCGAGGACAGAGGGTAAATCACCGCGCAGTTCGGGAGGGAGCTTCTTGTGAACGAAGGCCGCTGCCGTGTAGGTGGGAACCATGAGCGCCAGGCGAAGCTCATCGCTCAGCTCACCCAGAGGAAGGGTCAGCCCGATGAAAATGATACCGCTGACAGTGATCCCTTTCCTCTGCAAAACATCGGCGACACCTGCGGCTCGGATGACACCATAGCTTTCGCCCACCAGGAAGATCGGGGCCTCCCACGCCCGAAAGCGGTTGCGATAAACGCGAATGAACTCCGCGATGGACTCCGCATCACCCACCGTTTGATAGAACTCTGGTCCGTACTCTGCCCTCGTTGGGCGACTGTAGCCTGTGCCCACCGGATCAACGAAGACCAGATCGGTCACGTCAAGCCAGGTCGCGTCGTTATCCACGACCGTACCATCGGATTCCAGTCGGCGCGGACCGAATCCCAGCAGATGCACGAGCGAGGAGCTGGCACCCGGGCCCCCATTCCAGAGAAACGTTAACGGTCTGGGGTAGCCGGTCGAGGGGGAATCCAGCGTGTAGTCGCTGAAAAAGATCCAGGCGTGAACCTGTCCGGTTTCGTTGTCGAGGATGGGAAGCCGTCCGGCGCGCGCCGTATACCTCAACAGCCGACCGCCCACACGAATCTGATGCCGCGTTGTAACGATCTGACTCTCCTCAGAGACAAACGCCGGAGATGCCCATCCCGGCACGTTCGACAGGAGGATCATGCCCGACAGGATCACTCCTCCCCTGAGTGATACGCGGTACCTCCTCCTCATAGCTCAGTCCTCACGCAGGTGTCGCCTTCGCCACGTTCGGCAGGAAACTCTTCCGCCGACTTCAGGCAAGACCATCTCCCTTGACCCGCTCCATAATGTCGCCACGGATGCACACCGATCAATATACGGATCGGTGTCCATTCGTGTCCATCCGCGCGGAATTTTCATGGTTTCTCCCACGTCGCCTGAACGCCATGAACGACTCGAAGATCACTGCCCCACCTAACTGACGAGCGTCGGGGCCGAGTGGCAGCGCCTTCCGGCCCCCCACCTAGAAGATCAATTTCACAGCGAGCTGGACGATGCGCGGATTGACTGAGGTCGCCGTGATGACACCATAGGAGTTGCCGAAGGTTGTGTTGGGATTGGCAAATTGCGGCGTATTGAAGGCGTTGAAGAACTCGGCGCGAAATTCCAATGTCGTCGCTTCGGTCACAGGAGTCCGCTTGAGCACGGCAATGTCAAAATTGTTCTGTGCCGGTCCGGTCACAATGCCAACGCCGGAATTGCCAAAGGTAGTGGCGATTCGATCATCGCCGACGATGGGCCAGAGGGCGAGTCCGTTGGGATTGGCCGCTGTGGGCGCACTTCGGGCAATGCACGCGGGATTGAAATAGTTGTTAAGCCGCCGCGTCACTGATCCTCTCGTTACCAGCTGATCGTGAGTGCACCCCGGCGCGAGCTGGAGCCGATCATTGGTGATGCCGGTCACGTTCGACGCATTGGTTCCGGTCAACGTCAGATGACGACCCGACTGAATCGTCGCCACACCGGTCAGCGACCATCCGCCAAGGGCGCGTCCGATCACCCCTCTCCCGGCAGCCGGGCTGGGAAAGTCGTACACCCAACTGACGACGAAGCGGTGATCCCGATTGAAATTACTGGGGCCGTACCGCTGCCGCCAGTTCTGCTGATCGCCGACATTGGTCCCGCCGACGGCCAGCGTTTCTACGTTCACGCCATCGGAGTCAAAGCTGCGACCGAAGGTATAGGAAGCGAGGAATTGCAGTCCCCGACTCAGTCGTTTCCGCAGGCTGGCCTGGAGACCGTGATACCAGGACCCACCAGCAGCTTCCACCTGGCGAATCCCGTTGAAGGCCGCGAATCCCTGAAAGGGAACTCGCTGACGAATGTTGGCGACCGTATTCGTCGTCGCTCCCCGAACGGGCTGAGCCTGACTGGCCAGCATGGCTTGATTCAGCTCGCGCGTGCGGATGAGCCGGGTGCCCCGCGTTCCTACATAACCGACCTCGAGGAGGAAGTCCTGCCAGAACTGGCTCTGAATGTTCAGCCCCCATTGCTGAGTGATCGGAGGCTGATAGTCTTGTGCGATGGTAATGACGCTGAGCGAGGTCGTCGGCGAATAGGAACGGAACTGAGGGAAGTCCCGCACGTCGGGAGGAGTACCAAAAGGTAATTGCCAACTCGCATTAGCATTGGCCTGTGCCGTCGAAATGCGGATCTGGCCAAACGGTGGAGCCGTGAGCGCTTGAAAGAACGTCAACCCGACGATCCGCGAGTAGTACATCCCATAACCACCTCGTAAGACGAATCGGCTCGACCCCGGAAGAACTTGCCAGGCAAATCCAAAGCGAGGACCAAAGCGATCCTGTCCCCGACCTTCGATGGCCAGATCATTGCCGGCTTGCGTCACTCCCGGCGGAATCG
>DATLZR010000107.1 GCA_035573895.1 Blastocatellia bacterium
ATCGTTGACTGGAACGAGTTGGGCGCGATCATCACAAATCTGGGATTAGGGTTGAAAATCATCCTCGCCGTCATCGGGACGCTCACGTTGAGTATTGGAGCCGTCGGCGTCATGAACATCATGCTCGTGTCGGTGACCGAACGCACGCGAGAGATCGGCGTGCTGAAATCGCTGGGCGCGCGGCGACATCATATCCTCGTGCAGTTTTTGCTCGAAGGGCTGGCATTGACTCTTATCGGCGGAGTCGTCGGCTTTCTCGTGGCTGCTCTGCTGGCCCGCCTCATTGGTCAACTGCCCTTGCTTGGTCCGATCTTCAAGGACACCTCAGGCATCGGAGACATCAGGCTGGGGATTTCCTACTCTGCTCTGGTGGTTTCGAGCGCAATCCTGATCTCGGTCGGTGTGGTTGCCGGGATGATTCCGGCCATCCGGGCCGCGCGGCTCGATCCTGTGGAAGCTCTGCGCAGTGAGTAACCGGTGCCGGAGGTAGCTCTGAAGGGTCCCCTGACCGGTCCCGGTGGGAGGTTTCGAGCCGGAGGGAGGAAGGGGGTTCTGCCCACGTGTGCAAAATTTAACTTGACAATGGCAGCAAGGTGGGTAAGATAGCGCCCGAAGAGCAACGTCATCAGGTGAGGGAGAGCAGGAAGTAATCTCATCTGATGGGGAGAAGGGACGTGCTCTTCGGCAACGGCTGATCGTTACACTCAGGCAGCGAGGGGGCACTAACCGGCGATGTAAAAGTCCCCCTCGCTGCACACGTGTGCAGGACAATGGCGGGGGTCTCGATCAAGGATATCGCGCGCGCGGCTAATGTCTCCCACTCGACCGTCTCCCGGGCTCTGCGTAATAGCCATCTGGTCAGCCGCGAAACGGCCGAACGCATCCGCCGCATCGCCCATGAAATGGGCTATCGCCCCAGTGCCGTCGCTCGCAGCCTTGTCACTCAGCGCACCAAGACGATTGGCGTCGTTGTCACCACCATCGCCGACCCGTTCATCGCCGAAGTCGTCAGCGGCATCGAAGAAGTCGCCAACGATCACGGGTACTCGGTCTTCCTCGCTAATTCCAACGCCGATCCCGCCCGCGAGATCAAGGTCGTTCACTCGTTTCACGAACGGCGCGTTGATGGCATCCTGGTGACGGCCTCCCGCGTGGGGGCGCTCTATCTGCCCGTCCTCAGCGAGATGAAGGTTCCCATCGTGCTCATTAACAACCAACATCCGGATGAGTTCGTTCACTCCGTCCTCATTGACAACATCACTGCCAGCCGGGAGGCAACCGAGCACCTCATTCGGCTGGGCCATCGGCGAATCGCCTACATTGGAGACCAGTACGGGTACCAGTCGGATACGGAACGGTTCGCCGGTTATCGCCAGGCCCTGGAAATGGCCGGGCTCGATTTTCTCCCGGAACTCATCGCCCACGGGGATGGCAAACCCGAGGGAGGAATGGCGGCGATGGAAAAATTGCTTGCGCTGCCCGAACCCCCGACGGCCGTCTTTTGCTACAACGATATGTCAGCGCTGGGAGCGTTGCGCGTCATTCGCAGCAGGGGACTACGGGTCCCCGATGATATTTCCCTGGTGGGCTTTGATGACCTCTTCATCGCGTCCTACACTAATCCGCCGCTCACAACGATTCGGCAGCCCAAACGGCAGATGGGACGAATGGCGACAGAAGTTTTACTCAAGCTTCTGGCGGGAGAAAATTCCGCAACGCACATTCAGGTCAAAGGCGAGTTGATCGTTCGAGAATCAACAGCACCTCCACGATCACCCGCTTCACATTCCGAGCGAGGCTGACTCATGCGCGATCTCATCCTGAGACCGAGAACGCATCCCACGGACCAGGGAGAGTTACTCTCCTTCACGGCCGAGTCAGTGGGATTTGACTTTCTGAGCTTCCGAGTTCACCGCTTCGCGCCCGGCCAGTGCTACGAGGGTGACACGGGGGAGTGTGAACTCGGCCTGGTTGTCCTCGGCGGTCGGTGTTCCGTCGAATCGAACGCGGGCTCATGGAGCCATATCGGTGGTCGCGCACACGTCTTTGATGGATTACCCTTTGCCCTCTACCTGCCCGTTAAGACTTCTTTCACCCTTACCGCTGAGTCGTCGTCGGAAATCGCGTTTTGTTTCTGTCGGGCCCGGGAGCGCTATCCCGCGCGGCTCATCCGACCTGACGACGTCGAAGTTGAAGTCCGCGGCGGTGGCAATGCAACTCGTCAGATCAATCACATCATCACCCCTGAATTCCCGGCCGACCGGCTGCTCATCGTGGAGGTCTACACGCCCAGCGGTAACTGGTCGAGCTATCCGCCGCACAAACACGACGTGCATAACCCTCCTTATGAAGTTGACCTGGAGGAAATCTACTACTATCGAATCCATCGGCCGGAAGGCTATGCTATCCAGAAGGTTTACACTTCTGATCGTCGCCTCGATCTCACGCTCACGGTTCGTGACGGCGAAGTGGTCCTGATTCCCGAGGGGTATCATCCGGTTGTGGCTGCGCACGGCTATGATGTCTACTACCTCAATGCTCTGGCGGGCAGCGCCCGATCAATGGCGGCGTCAGACGATCCCGACTACGCCTGGGTTCGCCAGACGTGGAAGGAAAAGGACCCACGCGTGCCGCTGGTGAGGTGAGAAGAACTCCGGCAGTAAAGCTGACACGCGCACAGGATCGCCAACGGGGATGCTCGCAAACGGAAAGCGACCGATCATGAGAAAAAGTTTTAACCCGTGCCATCTTTTGAAGGAGCTTTAATGTCCGATCGCACCTATGACATCCTCGCCATGGGGCGCAGTTCAATAGACCTCTATTCTCAGGACATTGGCGCGCCGTTTGTTGCCATCCGGGGTTTTGCGGCCTATGTCGGTGGCTGCCCGACCAATATCAGTGTGGGGACGCGGCGGCTGGGATTGCGATCGGCCCTTCTGACGGCGGTCGGCAACGATCCCGTGGGGGATTTTATCCTCCACTTCCTGGAGAGCGAAGGCGTCGAAACTCGGTTCATTCCCCGAAAGCCCGGACGTCGCACAAGCGCCGTGGTACTGGGTATCGAACCTCCGGACCGTTTCCCACTCGTTTTCTATCGAGACAACTGCGCCGACATCGAACTCACCATTGACGACGTCGAATCAGCCCCCGTGGCTCACAGTCGCGTTCTCGTCATTACGGGGACGGGCCTGAGCCGTGAGCCCAGTCGGAGCGCAACCTTCTTTGCTGCCGAACGCGCGCGGGCACATCAGGCCACCGTATTTCTGGACCTCGATTGTCGCCCCGATCAGTGGCATGACATCCGGGCCTATGGTGTCACGATTCGAGCGATTCTTCCGCTTGTGGATATCGTCTGCGGAACGGTCAATGAAATGAAGGCCGTTGCCGTGAGGGACCCGGGCCGACTTCGCATCGCGGAGTCGCAGGTTTCTGAGTTTCGGGTGGAGGGGGATCTGGAGGAAGCGATAGCCCTTTTGCTCGGATTTGGCCCGACGGCGGTGATCGTCAAGCGTGGCCTCGACGGAGCGAGCGTTCATCTCCCCAACGAGGAAACCATCGTCGCTCCTCCCTTTCCTGTCGAGGTGGTCAATGTCCTCGGTGCGGGAGATGCCTTCGCCAGTGGGTTTCTCTACGGGTATCTCAAGGGATGGGACTGGTATCGTGCCGCCCGCATGGGTAATGCCTGCGGGGCAATCGTCGTCACCCGGCACGGCTGCGCCAACTTCATGCCGTATGAGCACGAAGCGCTGGCGTTCATCGCCGAACGTGGAGGATTCTAGAGGAGGCAAACCAGGATGAAGACGCGACGGCTGACGATGGCCCAGGCGCTCGTGGCGTTTCTCAAGAACCAATATGTGCAGCGCGATGGTCGTGAGATTCCCTTCTTCGCCGGCATGTGGGGGATTTTCGGCCACGGCAACGTTGCCGGCATCGGCCAGGCGCTCCAGCAATATCCCGAGTTTCGTTTCTATTTGCCCCGAAACGAACAGGCGATGGTTCATATTGCTGTGGCTTTTGCCAAGATGAACAATCGGTTGCGGACATTCGCCTGTACGTCTTCAATCGGGCCGGGAGCAACCAACATGGTTACGGGAGCGGCGACAGCCACGATCAATCGGCTTCCTGTGTTGCTGTTACCGGGCGATATCTTCGCCCGGCGACAAGTGGCGCCGGTTCTCCAACAGCTCGAATGGGAGCACAGTCAGGATGTTTCGGTCAACGATGCGCTGCGTCCGGTCTCTCGCTACTGGGATCGGATCAATCGGCCGGATCAGCTCCCTTTCGCATTGATGGAGGCAATGCGGGTGCTCACCTCACCGGCGGAGACGGGAGCCGTGACGCTGGCCCTGCCGCAGGATGTTCAAGCTGAGGCCTGGGACTATCCGGAATCGCTGTTTGAAAAGCGAGTCTGGCATATCCCCCGACCACCGGCCGATCGCGAGCGCTTGTGCCGTAGCGTCGGCTGGATTCGAGAATCGAAACAACCTCTGATCATTGCCGGAGGCGGGGTCATCTACAGCGAGGCGACCGCGGAACTGGCCCAACTTGTCGAGCGCACGGGTATCCCGGTGGCCGAAACGCAGGCCGGCAAAGGTTCCCTCCCCTTCGATCATCCGCAGAACCTCGGCGCCATTGGTGTCACGGGGACTCCGGGGGCGAACATTCTCGCGCGCGAAGCCGATCTGGTCATCGCTGTAGGAACCCGGCTGGGAGATTTTGCCACGGCGTCCAAGACGGCATTTCAAAATCCCCGGGTGAGATTTATCGCCATCAATGTCGCCGAGTGGGATGCGCACAAGCACGCGGCCTTGCCGCTTGTGGCCGATGCCCGATTGACGCTTCAGGAGCTGACCGCAGCCTTGACCGATTATCATGTGTCAGGCGACTACGCCGCGCGTATCGCCCGGTACAAACAGGAGTGGGAGGCGGAAGTCGAGAGGCTCTTTGATCTGCATCATGGACCGCCGATGGCGCAGAGCGAGGTCATCGGAATCGTCAATCGTTTCTGCCAGCCACGTGATGTCGTTGTCTGCGCGGCCGGGAGCTTGCCCGGCGATCTGCACAAACTGTGGCGCACGCGCGATCCCAAAGGGTATCACCTCGAGTACGGCTACTCCTGCATGGGCTACGAGATCGCTGGCGGGTTGGGGGTGAAAATGGCCGATCCGTCACGAGAGGTCTATGTGATGGTCGGCGATGGATCGTACCTCATGATGTCCTCGGAGATTGCCACAGCGATTCAGGAGAACATCAAGCTCACCATCATCGTTCTGGACAATCACGGTTTCAGCAGTATCGGCGGATTATCACAGGCGCTCGGCTCCGGAGGATTTGGCACGGATTATCGCTGCCGTCATCCCGAGACGGGAATGCTTGAGGGGGATCCGGTGCCCGTTGATTTTGTTGCCAACGCATCGAGCTTGGGCGCACACGCCATCCGCGCTACGACCCGGGAAGACCTCCAGCGGGCGCTCGAAGAAGCTCGTGGATGTGACCGAACTACGGTCATCGTGGTGGAAGTAGATAAAGAGGTGCGTGTGCCGGCCTATGAATCCTGGTGGGATGTTCCCGTGGCTGAAGTCTCCGAAATGGAGTCCGTGCAGCGGGCCCGCGATGCCTACGAAAAAGCCGTGACCAAAGAGCGGTTTTTCTTCTAAAGCGGGGGGGAGACGGCCACGGCGTTTCGGGGCTTTTATAAACGACTTTGCCGTTGCCAGCGGAGAGGATGCAACCGGCTGATGGAGCATGAGGGCCATCGGCTCTTGAAGAGAGGATCGCCATGAATAAAGAGGTCGTCGAAAGTCGGCGGCGGACCGTGGCATCACTGATCGCGCTTCCGGCGATGATGCTGGGGGGAATCCCCGCACGTCGCCGACCGGAGGCTCGTCAACCGGAACAACGGGCGACAGAGCCCGAGCGCGAGTTTGTGCGGATCACCGGCTACCGCCTCGACGAGCATGTTCGAGAGTCCCAACTCGCGCTGCTGCCTCTGGGCAGCATCGAGTACCACGGACCGAGTGGTCCGCCGATGACCGACAGCATCATTGCCGCAGGTCTAGCCGAGCGCGTGGCTCCTCGGGTGAAGGCGTCCGTCTTTCCTGTCGTCATGTTCTCTCACTGCCCTGCTCATACGGCACAATTTCGCGGAAGCGTCTCGATCCGTCCCGAGGTGATGACGATGTACCTCGCCGACATTCTTCGAGGGATCGTCGCCAACGGATTCCGTCGCGTTTTTTTGCTCAACGGACACGACGGCAACATCGGCCCGGCGCGAATGGCCATGTCACAGGTGACTGCGGATATTCGCGAGAGCCAGATGATGCTGGTGAACTGGTGGGAGACGTTGCCGACGCCGCTTGTTGAAAGTCTCCGCCTCTTCACTTCGGGAAACGGAGGTCACGGTCACGGTGGCCCGCTGGAGCTTTCGGTGGCGGCGGTGTTTGCGCCCGCGAGCGTCGAGGCCGGAAAGGGGCCTGATCTCCCGGCGCTAACGCCGCTCATCGAAGGAGTCCCCTTCTACCTGGAGAAGAGCCAGGCCGAGAACTGGCCCGGATACTCCGGCAAACTCAGCGAAATCTCCCGCGAAAAGGGAGAAAAGTTAGTCGCTCTGGCTGTCGAGAAGCTTTCGACTCTTATCGAGGAGTGGATCAAGAAACCAACCCATCCCGGGAGCTGGTAGATACAATGGGCCTGATCTCTACGTCATTTGGTCGAACCGTGTGTCCCTGAGATTTTCAGGGTGGCCGATTATTGCCCGCTGCTTTGGCAGCGGAGTCGCCCTGATAGTCTCGAACATCTTGAACTAAGGAGGGGGATTATGATCACGACGCTTGAGCAATCCACTCGACGTGGGAGAGGTCTTCGCCTTCTGGCCGTGCTGTTGGCGCTTGTGGTCGGAAGCGCGACCGCACTGGCTCAAATTAACACCGGGGTCATCGTCGGGACGGTGACTGATCCATCCGGCGCGGTGATCCCGAATGCGGAAGTCACCGTCACCCACCTCGAATTGCGCACGACGATCAAGGTGGTGACCGATGCTAATGGGAATTTCATCACGCCGGCTCTCCGGGTGGGACCCTACGAGATTCGTGTGCAGGCGCAGGGGTTCCAAACGGCCGTTCGCTCCCGCGTCGAGCTGCACGTGCAGGAGCGATTGCAGGTTGATTTCAGTTTGCAACCGGGGCGCATCACCGATGAGATCGTGGTGACGGAAAGCGTTCCCATTCTTCAGACCCAGAGCGCCGATGTGGGAGCTGTGGTCGAGCAACGGCGCATTGTTGATCTGCCGCTTGATGGCCGTCGCTACTCCGATTTGATCTTACTGGCGGCGGGAGCGATTCCGGCTCCCGGAACGGGCAATCCCCGCGAGGCGCGACTCAACGTCAACGGAAACTTCTCGCTTCAGAATTATTTTGCCTTGAACGGGGTGGACAACAATTCCTTCTCGACCAATGCCCAAGAGCGCAGCCCGCAGGTGGCACAACCACCACCCGATGCCCTGCGCGAGTTTCGCGTGCAAACGCGGACCTACTCGGCGGAGTTCGGGTGGTTCCAGGGAGCGGTGATCAATGCGGAGATTCGGTCCGGCAGTAACGATGTCCACGGCTCCGCCTGGTGGTTCCATCGAAACGATAATCTCGACGCCAATGATTTCTTCGCCAACGCTGCGGGTCTGAAGAAAGGCGAGTTCCTGCGCAATCAGGCGGGATTTGCCATCGGCGGACCGATCATCAAGGATCGGACGTTCTGGTTCGCCGACTATCAGGCGCTGCGGCAGCGCAAGCAGATCACGCTCACGGGGACGGTCCCCACAGCGGCGATGCGACAGGGAGATTTCAGCGCCCGACCGGTCCTGACGGCTCCGCCCTCTTTTCTGGCCGTGCAAGCGCCCTGCGTGACGCCGCCCAATCGGCTCAATCTGAATGCGACGCGCACCGATGGGCTTCCCTGCGCCGATCCAGTAGGAGTGAAACTCGCCAGTCTCTATCCCCTGCCGAATGCGCCCGGGATTTCGCCCTTCACCTTCATCTTTGCCCCGAATATTCCCACCAACAACGATTCGTTTGATGTGCGACTGGATCACCGGCTCAGCGATAAGGACACGATCTTCGGTGTGTATGATTTCTTCGATGAGCGGGCGTTGATCGAACGCGGACCGTTTCCCAACCCTCTGGCGACGGGTGGATTCAGCGCTAACAGTCAGGTTCGGGGTCAGGTCTTAGCTCTCACCTGGGATCATGCCTTCCGGCACAATCTGCTCAATGATCTCCGACTGGGCTTCAATCGCATCAAGAGCGTGTCCGAACCGCTGGCACCGAAAGGGAGTGTGGCGGCAGAATTCGGCCTGAAGAACGCCCCCAATAACGAGTTCGTCTACGGGCTGCCCTGGATTCGCGTGGCCGGTTACAGTGCTCTGGGCACATCGGGCTGGCGACCGCAGTTTCAGGTGTCGCAAGTCTACCAGGTGCTCGATAACCTCTCCTACATCCGCGGCTCCCACTCCTACAAGATGGGCTTCGAGTACAAGCGGCTGGTGAACAACTTCCTCGATGTGCGTGCCCCTCATGGGGAACTGGCGACGCCGACGTTCTATGTAGGGGACGGATTCGCCAATCTCCTTCTCGGCAACATCAACTTCCAGCAAACGACAACGCCGCTCGTCATCCACAACTATATTGACGGATATATGTGGTACGTTCAGGATGAGTGGCGGGTCCGACCGAACTTCACGCTGACCTATGGCGTGCGCTACGAGTATTTCACGCCATTTCTTGAACGAAATCGCTTCACCACCAATTTCGATCCATCCGGCGGAGGACGCCTGATTACGACGGCACCCAACCCCTTCCCCCCGATCCAAAAGATCACGGGGGACGGCATATTCGAGCGGGCGCTGGTACGGCCCGACCGAAATAATTTTGCGCCGCGCCTCGGTTTCGCCTACACGCCCACGGACCGCATCGTATTGCGCGGAGGCTTCGGCATCTTCTACCAGGTCATGGATCGCATCGGGAGCGAAAGCATCCTCCAGTTGAATCCTCCCCACGTGATTGATGTGAGCATCACGACGGCGGCCAATGCTCCTCCGCTGCTTCAACTGCGGGATGGATTTCTCCCCTCCCCGACGACCGTTGATGTGACGCGGCTTCAGCTTCGCACGCGGGATTTCAACGAGCGGTCGCCGTATTCGCAGCAGGTGAGCTTCGGACCCCAATTTCTCATCGCCAAGGACCTGTCCGTTGATGTGTCATTCGTCGGCAACTACAGTCGAAAGATTCGCAAACTGCGGAACCTCAATCAGGGGCGCATCGTGACTCCGGGAGTGGGACCGGTGGTCATTCCCTATCCGAACTTCTGCACGACGCCCGGGCAGTTGCCCTGCGCATTCATTCAGTGGCTGGGGACGGACGGAACGGGAAATTACAACTCCCTCCAGGTGACCGTCAACAAGCGACTGTCGCGGGGCTTCGCCTTCAACGCGGCCTACACGTTGGGGAAGGCTCTGGGCAATGTCATGGACAATCTCTCGGCAGGTCTCAGCGGGGGATTCCCCGTGACGCCGCAGAACGCCCATGACTTGCGGGCGGACTACGGACGGATGGTCTTTGACCAGAGACACCGGTTCGTGCTGAACTTCGTGTGGGAGTTGCCCTTCGGACCCCGGCAGCCGTATCTGAATCAGGGCGTGCTGGCCAAGATTCTCGGTGACTGGCAACTGAACGGGATCATCAGCTCAACCAGCGGTGCGCCCTTGACCATCACGGCTCCGGACCGCAGCAATACGGGCGGCGGCCATCAATCGCGTGCCAACTGCATCGGACCGGCGCGGCCGCCGGGATTTAAGCCGACGCTCGCCAGCTTCTTCGACCGGAACGCATTCGCTCAACCCGCTCCCTTCACCTTCGGCAACTGCGGGGTGGGAACGATCAGCTCCTGGGCCTTCAACAACTGGGATGCCTCACTGTTCAAGAAGATTCGCTTCACCGAGACGCATTACCTGGAATTCCGCGTCGAGTTCTTCAACCTCACCAACACGCCGCAGTTCGCCGGACCGGACACGAATGTGGCCAGCGGAAACTTCGGGCGCACGACCAGTTTGCGGAATCCGGAACGGGCGGCACGCGAGATTCAACTGGGGTTAAAGCTGTATTTCTGAGCGACTGTGCAGAAGGGTCGGGCAGTGTTGGGGGGCGTCTGCCCTCAACACTGTCGGAAAAGGGGCGGGACACCACCTGCCTCACACTCCTGTACAGTTCCATAACACCGGACGAGCGAAGGATCGCCCGAAGGAGCGGCGGCGACCGTCGGGCACGGACGTCGGGTGCTCCTGACCGGAAGGAGGAAACTACGATGAAGAAATTCGCAAGTAGTCTTCTTGCCCTTGGTCTTCTCTATCCCCAGCTCTGGGTGCGTGACACGCGGGCTCAGGTTCGGGAGGTCATCGAAAATCAGAATGCGGCGGCTGTCTGGCAGGCGCTCAAACGGCTGCGCACGACGGTCACCGTCCTTCACGTGACGGCCCACCCGGATGACGAAGATGGGGCGCTGCTAGCCTGGCTCAGTCGGGGCCAGGGCGTGCGAACGGGGCTTCTCACGCTCAATCGCGGAGAAGGGGGCGCGAATCTGATCGGACCGGAACTCTTCGACGCTCTGGGCATTGTCCGCACCGAGGAGCTTCTGGCCGCCGGTCGCTACTACGGAGTGGACCAGTTTTTCACCCGTGTTGTTGATTTTGGCTTCTCCAAGCGGCTGGACGAAACCCTGGAGAAGTGGGGGCGCGAGACGGTGCTGCGCGATGTCGTGCGCGTGATTCGTCTCTATCGTCCGGACATCATCATCTCTCGCTTTCAGGGCAACGCGCAGGATGGTCACGGCAATCACCAGACGGCTGGCGTCATGAGCCAGGAAGGATTTCGCGCGGCGGCCGATCCCAATCGTTTTCCTGAACACTTCCGCGAAGGACTTCGTCCCTGGCAGGTGAAGAAGCTGTACACGGCGCCGTTCTCGTTGCGCCGGGGCGGTCAGGCCGCTCAATCGGACGCGCGCGTTCTGCGGATTGATACGGGCACCTATGACCCCCTGCTCGGTCGGTCCTACCGGGAGATCGCACGAGAAGGTCTGAGTCACCAGCGATCTCAGGGAGCCGGATCAACGCGGGTGCCGCCGGGTTCGGGTTTTTCATTTCTGCGGCTCATCGCCAGCACAATCCCTTCGGGCGAGAGCGAAACGAGCCTCTTTGATGGGCTGGACACAACGCTCGTGGGCCTGGCTCGACTGGCCCGTCCGACGCTCGATCTGACAACCGACCTGGCCGAGCTTCAGGATCTGGTTGAATCAGCACTCGGCAGCTTCGATGCCCGCCGGCCCGAAGGCGTCGTCCCGTTTCTCACTGCCGGGTTGAGGAAGACCCGCGCGATCATTGAGAAAGTGCGACACTCGTCCCTCGATGCCACGGCTAAAGATGAACTCCTTTTCCGGCTGGGCAACAAAGAGAACGAATTTGTGGATGCCATCAATAAAGCCCTGGGTCTGGCAATGGAGGTGCTCGTAGATCCGACAGTCTCAGCCGAAGAGAACCCCTTTTTCCAGCCGCGCGAGACGTTCGCCGTGGCAATCCCGGGACAACAGTTCACGCTGACTGCGACGGTCGTCAACCGCAGCCACGTGCAGATTGAACCTGTGGAAATGACCCTGCGCACGCCGCCCGGTTGGCGCGTGAGCAAACGGCGGGAGGAGATCGGGCCTCTTGGCTACAACGGTCAGGCACGCACTCAGTTTGAGCTGACCGTGCCGGACAATGCCGAATACACCCGACCTTACTGGTCGCGCGAATCGGAGTACCATGATGCCGTTTACACCATCCACAAGCCGGAATACCTGAATCTTCCCTATGCGCCCCCGGATGTAATGGGCGTCTTTCGCTACCGGATTGATGGTGTCGCAGTCTCTCTCGAGCGACCGGCACAGACGGTCTACATGGACCGTCCATGGGGGGAACAACGTCGCCTGCTCGTTGTCGCTCCGCCCATGAGCGTAACGATCTCGCCACGCATCGGGGTCATTCCCCTTGGCACTCGAACCTACACCGTCCGCGTGGAAATCCTCAACAACGTCAAGGGAGCCGCCCAGGCAAAGGTTCGGCTGCGACTGCCCGAGGGATGGACAGCGTCGCCGGCAGAAGCTCCGGTGGCGTTCACACACGAAGGGGAGATCCAGGCTGTGACATTCCGTCTCTCGATCCCCCGCACGGAAGCGGGAAAAAGTTACACGGTCGAGGCGGTGGGCGAATACAAAGGCAAAGAATATACGGAAGGCTATCAGGTCATTGTGCATCGTGATCTCGAACCCCGCCATCTGTATCGCCCGGCCAAGGCCGAACTTCGCGCAGTTGACGTGAAGGTCGCTCCCGGTCTTCGGATCGGCTACATCATGGGCGTCGGAGATAAAGTCCCTGAGTCTCTGGAACAGATCGGGGTGAAAGTCGAGATGCTCGGCGAGCAGGAACTGGCTACGGCTGCTCTCGACCAGTTCGACGCGATCATCATCGGCATTCGCGCCTACGCCGTGCGCGATGATCTGAAGGCCTATAATCGCCGACTCCTCGATTACGTCGAGCGGGGCGGCAACCTCATCGTTCAGTACCAGACGCAGGAGTTCGATGCCGCGCCGTTTGGACCATTCCCCTACAAGCTCGGGCCACGCGCCGAAGAGGTCTCCGAAGAGGATGCTCCGGTAACCATCCTCGATCCCGCGAACCCCATCTTCAACGCGCCGAATAAAATCACGGCGCGCGATTTCGAGGGCTGGGTCGAGGAGCGCGGATCGAAGTTTCTGTCGGAGTGGGATGAACGGTATAAGCCGTTGCTGGTGTGCAACGATCGGGGCCAGGAGCCGCAACGAGGAGGATTCGTCCAGGCTCGGTATGGGCGTGGCACCTACACCTATGCGGCCTACGCATTCTATCGGCAATTGCCCGCAGGGGTCGCCGGAGCCTATCGTTTATTCGCCAATATGATCAGCCTGAATCGGGTGCAGCGGCAAAAGTCATAGGTCGAGTAAGTATCGTGAAAATCATCGGAACAACGTCGGCTCCTGGAGGTCCTCCACCTAGCCGGAAGAGAGGAGGAGGACGCGACATCTTGACTTCATGCCTGTCATCAGAGGGGATGTCAGATGCGCGATTCCTTCTCCATTTCAACCTGGCGACCTGTGTGATGGTCGGTCTGGCCGTCTTGGTTCCGCTGGAGAAACCGCTCACCACTCATGCGGAAGGGAGACCACCTGTCGTTCAGTCACAACGGGGAAACGAGGCTTTCTCCCGTGAACGTTCTGGCGCACGGGCAGCCCGAAGACCAGGCGGCGCGGCGTCTCTTGATTCTCTCCGAGCGGCAGTGCGTAAGACGCCGGATTCTGCCGAAGCCCATCACGCACTGGGCATTGCGCTGGGTGAGGCCGGAGAGCTGGACGAAGCGATTGTTGAACTGGAAACGGCATTGCGATTGAAGGCGGACGATCGAGAAACCCTTTACAACCTCGGCCAGACGTATCTCAAACGAGCGACGACCGCGAAAGCGATTGACGAGCGAAGATCAACCACTGATTTCGTGCGGGCTCTTGATCTTTTGCAGCGGGCCTGGCATTTGGGATTCGTCAGGCCGGAAATTCACACACATTTGGGGACCATCTATCTTCACACGGGCAATATCGCCGCCGCGGCTGTTGAATTTCAGGAGGCGATTCGCCTGAATCCCCGGTCGGCGGAAGCCTACAACAATCTCGGCACGGCGTTCGTTCATCTGGGAAGACTCGATGACGCCCTCGGGGCGTTTCGCAAGGCCGTCGAGCTGAATCCGGGACTCGTCGGAGCCCACCTGAATCTTGCCCAAGCGATCGAACACCGCTATGGGGGATACACGCCGGCGGTCGTTTCGGAGTGGCGATCGGCCGTGCGACGAAATCCTCGATCAGTGGTGGCCCTCATCCATTACGGCCATGCGTTACAGATGACGCAACGCTTTCCGGAAGCCGCCCGCCAGTTTCGACGGGCGCTGGCCCTCCAGCCCGATTTAGCGATTGCGCATTACTACCTCGGTCAGACACTACGCCAGCTCCATGATCTTGAGGGAGCCGAGCGCCACCTCCGCCAGGCTATTGGTTGGCACCCGGAGGATCCTGCGTTTTACACCGAACTGGGATTGGTTTATTTTGACCGGGGGAACTTGACCGAAGCCGTGGCAGCTTTACGTGAGGCGGTTCGCCTCAATCCGAATAGCAGCCGGGCCACTTATGCTCTCGGTCGAGCGCTTTCCGCTCTCGGTCGCTCAGAGGAGGGAGCCGTGTTTCTCGCCAGGGCTCAGGATTTGCAGCGCTTTCAGAAGGCCAGAGAAAATGCCCAGGCGGAGATCGCCGAAGGACTGACATACCTTCAGCGCGGCGAGCTTGACGTGGCAATTGATTCCCTCACACGAGCACTGAAGGAGTGGCCTGATTCTCCCGAAGCGAACTGTTATCTTGGAATCGCTCTCGCGCAGAAGGGCGACAGCACCCGCGCCCGCCAGGCTTTCCAGACAGCGCTTCGGCAGGCGCCCCTCAACGGCGAGATTCGCTACAACTACGGCCTCGCATTGCTTCGTTGGGGCTTGATTGATGACGCCGTGCGGGAGTTCCAGCAGGCCGTTCGCGTGAAGCCGACCGATGGACTTCTTCGCTGCGCTCTCGGAAAGGCCCTTCTCCTACAGGGTAAGACCTCGGAGGGAGAGCAAGAACTCAAGCGGGCCCGTGAGCTGGGCGCGTGTTCTTCCTCCGAGCGCCAAACCAAACCGAACTGAATGACGATGAAATTTTTCTCTGATCGAGAATGAAGACGTCAGGAAGAAGACCGTGGACGATAAAGCGACACCGATAGCGAAAGATACATCGCTTGTTCGTGGCGTGGGTCTGCTTCAGGCGACGTCGGCGAACATGCTCAACATGATCGGAATCGGTCCGTTCATCACAATTCCCATCATGATCGGGACCCTTGGGGGCCCTCATGCGATGATCGGCTGGATTCTGGGAGCGATCATCTCCATGTGCGACGGGCTGGTCTGGGCCGAGCTGGGAGCAGCCATGCCGGGTTCCGGGGGCCCCTATGTGTACCTCCAGCAAGCTTACGGACCGGACCGACTCGGACGGTTGATGAGCTTCCTCTATATCTGGCAGACCATTTTTATCGCGCCGCTTTCGATTGCCTCCGGTGCGGTGGGGTTTGCGCTCTACACGAAATATTTCTGGCCGACGATGACGCCATGGGAGACGAAACTCATGGCTGCCGGATTGTGCCTGTTCGTCACGGCCCTTCTTTATCGGGATATTCGCGGCGTGGGCCGTTTGGCTGTGGGCCTGTGGGTGGTCGTGATGCTCACGGTGGCGTGGATCGTTATCTCCGGCCTCATTCACTTTCAGCCGCGGTTGGTGATGGACATTCCACCGGATGCCTTTCGGCTGTCGAAGGATTTCATCGTGGGTCTTGGCGGCGCTACGCTCATCGCCATGTACAGTTACGGGGGGTACTTCAACGTCTGTCTTTTCGGCGGCGAAGTGAAGGATCCCGGGCGAACGATTCCCCGCTCGATTTTGCTGGCTATTGTCGTCGTCGCGCTACTCTATATCACGATGAGTGTCACGATCATCGGCGTCATCCCCTGGCGCGAGGCCATGCAAAGTCCTTCCGTCGTCTCCGATTTCATCGAGAAGATTTACGGCCCCTGGGCGGGCAAGCTCGTCACCGGTCTGATCCTGTGGACGTCGCTCGGGTCGGTCTTCGCCATCGTGCTTGGATACTCGCGCGTACCTTATGCAGCGGCAGTGGACGGGCGGTTTTTCAAACCCTTCGCCCGAGTCCATCCGACGAAGCGATTTCCGTCCTTCTCCCTGGTGACGATCGGAGTCACGGCGGCGCTCGCCTGCTGGTTCACGCTCGACGAGATCATCAAGGCACTGCTCGTGATCCAGATCATCATCCAGTATATTGCCCAGGTGATTGCCGTCACCATGATACGACGTTTCCGTCCGGATATCGAACGACCGTTTCGGATGTGGCTCTATCCTCTGCCGAGCCTGATTGCACTCGGAGGATGGTTATACATTTTGCTTTCGAGCGGGCTTCCCTTCATATTCGCTGGGCTGACCCTGCTGGTGGTAGGAATCGGCGCGTATCTGTGGCTGGCACACCAGCAAAAAGAATGGCCCTTCGCACCGGTAGCCGTCCCGGAGGTCTCATGGCACTGATGACGGGCAAGGAATGGGACGTCGTCACTGTCGGGGATATTTTCATTGACCTTGTGATGAGCGGATTTCCCCGCTGGCCCCGACCGGGGGAGGAGGCCTTTGCCTCGACGTTTACTCGAGAGGTCGGAGGGGGCGCGGCGATTACCGCTTGCGGGCTGGCTCGACTGGGATTGCGCGTCGGTATCCTCGCCGTCGTTGGGGCTGAGGATGGGGAATGGGTCATCAAGCGACTACATCAACAGGGCGTGGAAACAGACCTGATCCGGCACGATCCCGAGGAACCCACTGCCCTCACCGTCAGCGTGTCCTCGAGCGAGGACCGCGCATTTTTCACCTATGCCGGCGCTAACCGCCGCCTGACGGAGGTACTTGGCGAGGACGAGGCGCGCCGGAGTCTCGCTCGGGCACGCCACGTTCACCTGGCCTGCGCTCTCGATCCCGGTGCGCTCGTAGCCCTGAGCCGCGATTTCCACTCCCGCGACTGTAGCGTGTCGCTCGACATCGGGTGGCACGAGTCCTGGCTGCGCGATCCTCGAAGTCTGGACGCCTTGCGGGAAATTGATCTTTTCTTTCCCAACGAGCGGGAGGCTCAGTGTCTGACTGGAGAATCTGAACCCGAAGCGATACTGCGGGCGTTGGCGCGCGCCGGTCTTCCTGCCGTCGCACTCAAGCGGGGCCCGGCGGGAGCCGCGCTCCTCTATCAGAACGAGCTGTATTTCGTCGAGCCGTATCCGGTCATCCCGATTGATACTACGGGCGCCGGTGATTGTTTCGATGCGGGATTCCTGGCGGCATGGCTCGGAGGCGAATCACCCGAGCGGTGTCTCCGTCGGGCCAATATCTGCGGCGCACTCTCCACACGCCGCCTCGGGGGTATTGCGGCCTTCCCCACACCCGAGGAGATTGATGCCGCGGGGCTCGCCGAATCCTCGCAACAACGAGAAGGCGAGACGGTCGGTCGGAGACACCTCACGAGGAAGGGGTAATCATGAATCGGAAGGGAAAAATTGCCGTAATTGGCGGTGGTGGATTGCGGACCCCCCTGCTGCTTTACGGTCTCGACCAGGTTCGGGAGACTCTCGGGGTCCGGGAAGTCGCCCTCTTTGATCCTGATCGTGACCGACTCAACGTCGTCGCTGCTCTGGGTGAAGAGATCCTTCGTCAGGCGAAATCCGACATTCGCATCACTCGACACGCGCAGCTTGAGGATGCCATCACCGAAGCGGATTTCATCGTCATCAGCATCCGTGTGGGAGGAATGGAATCACGGGCGCGAGATGAGCGCTTGGCCATTGAACACGGCCTGGTCGGTCAGGAAACGATCCCGCCGGCGGGACTGGCGATGGCCCTGCGAACGATCCCCGTCATCCTGCGCCAGGCGGAACTCATCGAGGAGCTGAACCCGACGGCCTGGATCATCAACTTCACCAACCCGGTGGGGATCATCACCCAGGCCATCACCACGCGAACGAGTCTTCGGGTCATCGGCGTTTGCGACACGCCGATGGAGTTGTTTCACCGCATTGCACAGGCGCTCGATCTGCACGAGGGTGATATTCAGTGTGACTACGTCGGATTGAATCACCTCGGCTGGGTCTCGGATGTGCGCGTCGGCGGCGAGAACGTGATGGCCCGCTTGCTCCACGATGACAGGCGGCTGGAGAAGCTCTACCCGACAAAGCTTTTCCCCGCGGAATTCATCCGACGGCTTGGGCTCATCCCCAGCGAATACCTCTTCTTTTTTTACGCTCGCTCGCGCG
Source organism: Blastocatellia bacterium (assembly GCA_035573895.1). Lineage (NCBI taxonomy): Bacteria > Pseudomonadati > Acidobacteriota > Blastocatellia > Blastocatellia bacterium. The sequence goes on from DATLZR010000107.1 coordinate 18,030, forward strand.
CATTCGACATGCAGATGGAGGCGGGAACAAGCCGGGCCAGCGAGCTTGTTGAATTGAATGACGATCTCCTGGCCACACTGCGCACAGCATTCGTTCAGGGCGAAAAGGAGAAGGCGGTGGAGGTCTATCGTCGTTATCTGCGCCGTCGGTCATGCTCCTATTTGAAGCTGGAAGCGGAGGGGCGGTCGGCCTTCCACGTGTCCGAGGGTGAAGGGGAAGACCCCTTCGAAGCCGCAACGGGCTATCATCGGATCGCTATCGAAGTGATGACGGCACTGGTCGGATCAGAGCCGAAACGTCTCGTTGTGGATGTCAGCAATCGCGGAAGCATCGCAGATCTGGAACCAACGGATGTTGTGGAAGTACCCTGCCTTATTGATAAGAACGGGGTGCAACCGGTGGCTGTCGGTCGCCTGCCGGAAAAGGTGCGCGGGCTCGTTCAGTCCGTCAAGACTTACGAACGCCTGGCGATTCAGGCGGCCGTCGAACGAGATGAAGGCCTGGCGCGGCTGGCGCTCACGGTTCATCCTCTGGTAGGCCAATGGGCGCTTGCCGACAGAATCATCTCCCGGATGCTGGAGGACAATTCCCTGCATCTGGGCTATCTGACGTCAGAACGCGAACGCGTCCGATGAAAGGGTCCTTGCCCTTGGGGCACGCTGATTCCCGGCGTCGGCGGCGAATCGCTCGACGCGCACGGGTTTTTTGAGTCCCCGTCGGGCTTCCGGTGGGAGCCGCGGGGGGTAAGGAGAATCATCATGACGAGCAATAATGTCCTTGCAAACTTCATCAATGGACAATGGCTGCCGGCTATGGCGACAGACACGCTCGATGTCGTCAACCCGGCGACGGGTGAAGTGCTGGCGGCTGTTCCGCTTGGAGCCGAGGCGGATGTTGGCAGGGCGGTCGAGGCGGCTGCCCGCGCGTTCCCGGAGTGGCGTCGCACGCCGCCCGTCGAACGCGTGCAATATCTCTTCAAGCTCAAGGTCTTGCTCGAAGAGAACCTTGATGAAATCGCCCGCCTTATCACAATGGAGAACGGAAAAACGCTCGTCGAATCCCGCGGTGAATTACGACGGGCCATCGAAAATGTGGAAGTAGCCTGTGGCATCCCCACTCTCATGCAGGGATACAATCTCGAGGACGTGGCTTCGGGAATTGACGAGCACATGATTCGTCAACCGATTGGCGTCGTGGCGGCGGTGACTCCGTTCAATTTCCCCGTGATGGTTCCGCTCTGGTTCCTTCCTTACGCAATTGCTTGCGGAAACACCTTTGTGCTGAAGCCGTCGGAACGGGTACCGGTGGCCATCACCCGCGTCTTCGAACTGCTGGAGCGAACGGGCTTGCCCGCGGGCGTGGTCAATCTCGTTCACGGGGCGAAAGCGGCGGTGGATGCCCTGCTCGATCATCCTGATGTGCGGGCGGTCAGTTTTGTGGGTTCCACTCCGGTGGCACGCTATATATACGCCCGGGCTGCTGGCGCGGGAAAACGTGTTCAATGCCAGGGAGGAGCGAAGAATCCGGTCGTGATCATGCCCGATGCCGATATGGAAATGGCGGCCCAGATCGTCAGCGAGAGTGCCTTTGGCTGCGCCGGGCAGCGTTGTCTGGCCGTTTCTCTCGCCCTCCCGGTGGCCGAAGCGCGGCGCACGTTTACCGAGGCGATCGCCGAGCGGGCGCGATCTATCCGCGTGGGCTACGGCCTGGAAGATGGCGTGCAGATGGGCCCGGTCATCACGCGAGAGAGCAAGGCGCGCATTGAGGCTCTGATCGCCCGGGGAGCCAGCCACGGTGCACGCCTTCTGCTCGATGGCCGTGGGATCGTCGTCCCGTCTTACGAAAGGGGTAATTTCATCGCCCCGACGATCCTCGATGGATTGCCTCCGGAAAGTGATCTGGCAACGACGGAAATCTTCGGGCCGGTACTCAGCCTCATTCACGTTCAGGGTCTGGACGAAGCCATCGAATTGATGAACCGCAATCCCTACGGCAATATGGCTTCGATCTTCACGTCAAGTGGAGCTGCCGCCCGCAAATTCCGTTCCGAGGTGATGGCGGGCAATATCGGAATCAACATCGGCGTCGCCGCTCCCATGGCTTTTTTCCCTTTCAGCGGGTGGAAAGACAGCTTTTTCGGCGTTCTTCACGGCCAGGGACGCGACGCTGTCGAGTTCTACACGGAAAAGAAAGTCATCGTCGAACGCTGGCCGAAGGAATGGTCGCGCATTTTTTAACCAAAGTTTCAGCTCGATTTCAGATTGTTCTTAACCCGGGCGGCTACGCTTTAACGTGTGCACACGGGGCAATGAAGCGATGAGGGGGATTTTGAGTCAGCAGCGGTGCCCGGTAGTTCCACGCAGGACCGCGGCGATTCATCAACGGATAAGGCGTCCCGGGGAATCGTCAAGTTGCTGGGCGTCTTCATCTGGCTGCGACGATCATCGCGTCATTCAAAAGGCGATTGATGCTGAATTCTGGAGATTTCGGCCAGAGGCCCAGGGGGCCCTGGCTGAAACGGGGCCAAAGTGATTTCACCGTTGTTCATGAGAAGGACCATTGATCGGGGTCGCGCAGGTGCTCATGCGGGGAGTTCTTGCGATGGCGGTTGCAGCTCGTCTTGTCATCGGATCACCCGAACTCGCGCTCGTCCTACGGCTGGATGGCGTTTGCGCACGCGCAACATCCATTCTGCTACTGTGGCCCGCCCGGATGTCACTTTGGCCCCTTCGTTAGAAGGATGGCTAGCAGCCTTCAGGAAGGAGGGAGGTCACCTCGCCTGAATGACTTTTCAAGCGACCATTTTTTGCAATAAGGAGGAAGACGTATGAGAAAACTCATCACGGCAGCATGCATCGGTACTCTCCTTTGTTGCCTGAGCGTTGTAGGCTCCGCTCAGGTTCACACGGCCAGTTTGACGGGACTGGTCACAGATCCCGCTGGAGCGGTTGTCGCAAGTGCACAGGTCAAAGCCAGGAATAAGGCCACGAACGTGGAATGGGAAACGACGACTGATGCCTCGGGATATTACACCTTCGCCAGCCTTCCCATCGGCACCTACACCATTACGGTGGAGGCTCAGGGTTTCAAGAAATCCGTCCGCGACAATGTGATCCTGGAGGTGGCTCAAAAGGCGCGCATTGATTTCGCGCTGGAAGTCGGAGCTGTGGCCGAAACCGTTGTCGTTGAGGCGAGCACGCCGCTGCTCGTGACCCAGGAAGCCTCGCCGGGCAAAGTGGTGGAAAACCGCATGGTGCTCGATCTCCCGCTGAGCATCCGCAATTGGGATGATCTGCTCGGACTTGTCGCCGGTGTCCAGGGTGACCGCTACACGGAAGAAGGCGGAGGGACAGCCGCCGGACGCACCGGAGGAGTCAACGTTCATGGCGTCCGCTCGCTCCAAAATAACTTCGTGCTCGATGGTGTGGATAACAACTCGATTTCCACCAACGTCCAGGAGCTGACGACGCAAATTGCGCGACCCTCGGTTGACTCTATTGATGAGTTCAAAGTGACCACGAATCCCTATTCGGCCGAGAACGGACGCAGTCCCGGCTCGCTCATCAGCGTGACGACGCGCAGCGGCTCCAATGTCTTTCACGGCACGATCTACGAATTCCACCGCAATCGCGTCTTTGACGCCAACAATTTCTTCCTCAATCGCACCGGACAGAAAAAAGGACAACACATCCAGAACCAGTTCGGGGGGAACATCGGCGGTCCGATTGTGAAGGATCGCGCGTTCTTCTTCTTCAACTACGAAGGCACACGCATCCGCAAAGGGACGACACGCTTGGCCAATGTTCCTCTGCCCAACGAACGTCGGGGGGATTTCTCCGCGGCAGCAGCCGCCGCCAATCGGACCACCTACGCTCAGCTCATTGACCGCGTGGGCGATTGCGTGGGAGCGGGCAATCCCTTCCCCGATAACAAAATTCCCGAACGGTGTCTTGATCCGGTGGCGCAGCGGATCCTCAGTCTCGTTCCCCTGCCTAACATCGTTCCCGCGACGGGACCGCTCAACGTCAACAACTATGTTCGCGTGCCGACGATCGAGGATGACACCGATAGTTACACCGTGCGGGGCGACTGGCACCCCAATCCCCGCAACACGATCTTCGTTCGCTACACTTATTCGGATCGCTTCCGGTTCGTTCCCGGAGCATTTGGCGGGATCATTGACGGCACCAGCACGTCGGCTTTCGGGCGACTGTTCATGAAGGCTCATTCGGCGGCGATCGGCTGGAATCGCCTCATCGGCAGTCGGGCCGTTAATGAGTTCCGCATTGGCTGGGGCCGAAATGATTCAACCGGCGTGCAGGATCCCTTCGGATTGAACACGCTGGCCGAATTCGGGATCCGCGGCGTTCCCGACAATCCGATCTATAGCGGCGGATTGCCGGGCATCAATATCAGCGGACGCGGTGGAACGCCGACCATTGGCGGGACGACCAGCGGAACGACGCGACTCGGATCTCCCGACTTCCTTCCCAAATTCCAGAAGACGAACCAGTTCCAATGGCTCGATACCGTCAGCCTCACCTACGGCGCCCACCAGATGAAGTTCGGCGTGGACATTCGCGGCCCAATGCGGAATATCTACCTCGATGTTCCGGGTCTGCGCGGGACGTGGAATTTCGATGGTCAGCGTACGGGCATCGGCCTGGCGGATTTTCTGCTCGGATATCCGTCCGGGGCGCAACTGTCGAATCTCGCCATCGTGGATGCGCGGTACAAGATGTTCTCGTGGTTCTTCCAGGACGACTGGAAAGTGACGCCGAAACTGACGCTCAATCTCGGACTGCGCTACGATTTCGCCACCTGGCCGTACGAGGGGGCCGACCGGATGACCAATTTGAATCTGACGACAGGTCAGGTCTTCACGCCGGCCAATTCCCCCTTCGGCCGGAGTCTGGTGAAATCCGATAAAAACAACTACGCCCCGCGGCTGGGCATTGCCTATCAGATTATGCCGCGCATGGTGCTGCGTACCGGCTACGGTCGGTTCTTTATGTTGTTTGAACGGGCGGGCAGCGAAGACCAGTTGGGGTTGAATCTGCCCTGGCTGGTCAATAACGTCGTTGCCGCCACGACGACCAATACCACAGCCAATAACATGCGCGTGCGCACGGGCTTCAACCTCTCGCTCGATCCGAGTGCCGTCAACCCCGTAACCGTGCGATTGCGCGCGGTTCACCCCGAGTCGGTCATGCCGGTGGTGGATCAGTGGAATTTCGGTTTCCAGTGGCTGCTGCCGGGAGATTTCGTGGCAACCGTGGATTACGTGGGAACCAAGGGAACCCATCTGTCGGTATTGCGCAATCTCAATCAGCAATTCTTCAACCGCGATGGCACGGGGACCGGAATTATTCCCTTCCCGGCCTTCGGGCCCATCGAGTTCCGCGAGAACATGGGTAACTCGATCTATCACGGCGGGGAACTGACGATTGAGAGGCGCTTCCGCCAGGGATTCTCCTTCAACCTGGCCTACACGTTCTCCAAGTCCATTGACCAGGCCATGGAGCATCTCTTCAGCGGGGGCTCGAACAGCTTCATGCAGAATGCGCGTGATCTGCGGCAACAGCGCGGACGCAGCGACTTTGATTACCGCCATCGGTTCGTGGTGAGCTACATCTACGAAATCCCCTTGGGCAAGGGGAAAAAATATCTGACCGATGGAGCAGCGTCTCACATTCTTGGAGGCTGGCGTATTAGCGGTGTGACCAACCTGCGGTCGGGACGCCCGTTCACCGTCTTCGCCAGCGCGAATAACAGTCTCGTGGGCAATCGCGGCGGTCTGGCCAATGCCCTGGCCGATTGCCTGCGTGACGGAACGCTGCCCGAGGATCAACGCACGGTAGATCGCTGGTTCGACATCACCGCCTACGCCGTGCCGACACCGGCGAGGCTCGGCACCTGCGGGCGGAACACGCTCGACGGTCCCGGCCTGGTGAACTTCGACTTCGCCCTCGCGCGCTCCTTCGATTACTTTGGCGAGAATCGCCGGCTCGAATTCCGCTGGGAAATGTTCAACCTCTTCAACACGCCCCAGTTCGGACTGCCGGGAAACAACCGGTCGAGCGGTGATGTGGGACGAATTTCGTCGCTGGCAGGTGATCCTCGCGTCATGCAGTTTGCGCTGAAGTTTTACTTCTAGCCGGGGAGTTCCCGGTTGATGGCAATCGGTGCGTGGAGACGGCTCTTCCCTGATTCACCGTCGGGGAGTGCAAAGACGAAGGGGAAGACAGTCGTCTCCACGCGATTTCCGACGCGGCCGTCCAGCCCCCCGAGGCGGCCGTTGCCTTTGCGAACTGTATTAGTGTCCGTCAGTAAATGACGGAATGTGTGAGCATGTACTGGATATGCGACGAATAGAAGTTCTGGGTCATGTTCTGCTGCTGGCAGGGGTGTGTGGTCTCAGCCTACCGCATGGTATGAAGGCACAGGCGCCTGTCCCCGAACGCTTTCGTGAGATCGTTCTCGAAGGAATCGTGACCTCCGCCGATTCCGGGAAATACCTCGTGCGCGAGTTCACCGTCCCGGAAGACACGATCCGACT
>DATLZR010000108.1 GCA_035573895.1 Blastocatellia bacterium
GCTGCCGGGCCTTCTGGAATTCTCTCGGTTCTTTCGGCGTGCGCCCCTTTTCATGAGCAACGCCAGAGCGAGATGATGGTGCGCCGGAGCATAATCGGGCACGAGCGTGAGGGCTATCCGAAACTGCTCGATAGCGGCGTCGAGGTCTCCCTTCTTCACTTTCGAATTCCCGTGCTCGTGGTGAACATGGCCACCTGCACATTTGATTTCCCCTTGTTCAGCCGGACCGCTTCGGAGAACTCCTGTTCGGTACCTCGCGTTGTCCCGTTGGCTGAAGCAGAGCGCCGAACAAATTGCGAATTTCAGCACTGTCGGGTTTGAACCGCGCGGCGGTGCGATAGGCTTCCAGCGCTGCCGTGAGATCACCCTTCTGGCGGAGCGCCATTCCAAGCGTGGCCTGCATCTGAGCATCGTTCGGCTTCAATGCGAGAATCTTACATAAGACCATTTCGGCTTCAGCCAGTTTTCCATGCTGAAGGTAAATCATTTTAAGCCCCTGCTAGGCCTCAACCAGACCGCGTCGGAGAGTGGGGGCTTGCTCAAGCGCGGCCTCCGCGTAGTTGCTTTCGGCCTTAAGGCCAACTCCGAGTTTATAGTAGACGTCTGACGAGGCTGGGTCCTTTTCGATGACGGAGCGGGAACTCCGTCATGTCGCTGTCGAAATCGCCTTTCTGAGTGCGATGGCAAGGTTACGGCGAACATCGAGATTGCTAGGATACGCCCGGAGGATGGGGCGAGATTCGGCGATGGCTCCGACCCCTTAATTACCAAAATGCCTCGGACTTGCGCCCTCGGCGGCTCTACGCATCGGACGCATCACGAAGGGACAAGGAGGAGACTCCGATAGACGGTCTCGAACTGGTCGGCCATGCGCTCGGCCGTGAAATGGGCGGGTAGGAGATCGGGTGCACCGGTTAAGGTGAGAGAGAGGGCCTCTATCACTGCCTCCGCGAGACTCTCGGCCGAGTTCGAAGCCACACGCACGGGGCAGCCATATTGCGACAAGGCGTCGGCAATGCCCGTGCGTAACAGGACAACCGGCTTGCCGGCCGCCAGTGCCTCCAGCGGGACCAATCCAAACGACTCATAGGGTGACGGAGAAACGATCACATCTGCTCCCGCCATCACCTGCGTGGCGTCCTCGGGTTCGCTGGTGAAAAGGATGCTCCCGGAAGATCCGTTTTGTGCTGCCAGGGACTTGAGGCGACGCAAATACTCCTCGTTGGCTCGAATTCCATGCGTCCGACCGAGAAAAACAATCTTCGCGCGGGGACACTGACCGAAGATTAAGGGCGCTGCCTCAACGAGAAGCTTTTGATTTTTCCCCGGCATGATGTGCGATGGACAGAGAATGACCTTCTCATCATGTGGAGCAACAAGCCGTCGCCACTCCTCGGCCCGGTGGCGGTCGCCAAAGCGCTCGCGGTCAATTCCATTTTCGATGACCGTGAGCTTGCTCTGGCAGGATGGGAGTGCCGATGCCAGGGACGCATGGACGATGACCACGCGGGCAGCCAGATGGGACACGACCGCTTGCCAGCCCCGGTAGAGCCAGTGGGGATACGAGCCCGGAGCTTCGTGAATGTGGTAGACGGCGGGTACATTATTCGTTCGAGCAGCCATGCCCCCCCAGAGGGTATACAGGCAATTGACGTGAACTACATCTGCCCGCCAATCCCTGATGATCCGGGCTAATCGTCGCACGGTGGGGAAAAATTCCACGTGGTGCTGAATGATTACGCGGAGCGACCGACGGGGGACCCTCATCGGGACGCAGACATACTCGCCGATGTCCTCCTTCAGGATGCGCGTCAGTGGGCCTTCACCGGGAAGGACCGCGAGGGTCGTGTGTCCGCGACCCCGAAGATATTTCGCCAGCGCCCCAAGGATGCGACCGGCGCCGTTCAGATGATCGCTCGGATGGATCAGGAGGATTCGCATGATTGGCTGTGGCGATCACGTGCCTCCGGTGCATTGGGTCCGAAGGTGAGCGCCTGTCGAAAGACTTCCCAGTCTCGTCGCAGCCGCGTTGGGTTTGTCCCCGTGAGCGCCCGAAAGAGATCGAGCGTGACCATCCGCAGACACATGATCGCGGCAACGGCGACTCGAAAGAAAACCACCGATCCCTTCCCCGAATGCTTGGCGAAATAGCGAATGTTGGATCGAACCGCTTCGACCTCCCGTCGAATCTCATCCTGACGGCTGCTCGCACCGTGATGGTGGATGAGACGAACATCCGGAGCACAGGCGATGACGTATCCGGCATGACGGATTCGCTCGACCCAGTCGGCATCCTCGCAGTAGAGGAAGAACCTTTCATCGAGCAGACCAACCGTATGGAGAATCTCCCGGCGGATCATCATGGCGGCACCGGAGATGGACTCCGTCTCGTAGAGCACCGGGGATGTTGCGCTCGGTTTCGAGTTCAAGCGTGGGCCCAGATGGAGCGTCCCGGTGCCTCGACGGGGGATGCAATATTGCGCAAGCGTCCTCCAGAGCGTCTTCGCTCGAGTGGCGGAATACGACTGTGTTTGCCCATCGGCATAGATCATCCGAGGCCCTACGGCCCCGACCTGCGGGTGCGCATCCAGGGCATGAACCAGCGCCGTCAGCGCATCCTCGATAAGGAGCGTGTCACTGTTGAGTAGCATGATGTACCGCCCCCTGGCCCGCACCAGCGCCGCGTTACAGGCGCGGGCAAATCCGACGTTGGACTGCTGCTCGATGAGGATGACCTGAGGGAAGGCGTGGCGGATCATCTGGGGACTTCCATCACGCGAGCCATTGTCAACGACGAAGACTTCGAACTCAACCCCTCGCGTCCACTCAAAGAGCGAGCCGAGACAGGCGAGCGTCATCGGACCCGTGTTGAAACTGACAATGACCACCGATAGGTCGAGCATGGTCATGTGCGCGATGCGGCTTACAGTCTTGAAGATTATAGCGACTGTGGCTAACATTTCCCAGGAACGTCAACGGAAGCTTATGCCGAGGTATCGAGAAGCGCATACATATCGGAGTGAACGGCTGAGCCTGGATTCACCGGCTTTGCTGGAGTACGCGCGGTTTGAGCTGTCGCATCGTCGGCCCCTGCGCTTTCGCATGTCGGGAACGAGCATGCGCCCCACAATTGATGACGGGGATGTCGTTACAGTGGAACCGATTGATGCCACCACCTTGCAGGTCCACGATGTTGTCTTTTACGTCTCGGCCAGTGGCGTCCCTCTCATCCATCGAATCATTGCCTTCGAGAAGCGTTCGGGGGGCACATACATCGTCACACGAGCGGATCATGCCGAACTGGCCAATGCGCCCGTACCGCTCGCCCAGGTTCTCGGTCGGGTTATCGCCGTGCAGCGGCACTCGACCGGTCGCATTATATCCCTCAAACCAAGACCCTCGGTCCTCTCCCGATTGCGGCGGTGGGTTAAAGGACTCTTCTCCCGCAAGGGGCATTAACGGGCCTGTTCGCTGCGGGTCATTCTTCGCATTGGTCAGTGGACCCGTGCAATTGTTTTGGCACCGCTGAGAATCGCCCTAACTACTCCGTCGTTTGTCCGGCAGGTCCCCGCACACCTGCGCAGTCCTCTTTCCGACCTATGTCGCCATTGTTCGGCCAGCCTCCGCGTTTACATCAGGGGACAATCCGAAGCGAGGGGCTGTTTACCAGGAAAATGGAAGCCTCATCGGGTGAGGCATTGGATCTCTCCAGCCGAGCCATGCCACCCGAATAATCCACATGATGACCAGGAGGGTGAGACCGAAACGGACAACGTAAGGGTGACGGAAAAACTCATCCATTCGCTCGACTATTGACCTGAGTCGCCGGGCTGGACGGGAACCTCTGTCGCTGATACAGATGGATATGATGCCTTTCGTCCAGCTCCCGACGAGGATCAAAGCCGCCATTGGGCCAAGTGGATGAAAGTAAACGGCCTCTTCCCATCGTCCTTTCATAAAGGCGCACACCGAGCGCGTCATCCCGCAGGCGGGACAGGGCAGACCGGTCCAGTGATGAAAGAGGCACACGGGAAATGAGGGACCATTCGATGGATCGTAAAAGAAGGCCCCAATGATGAGGCCAGTCAAAAAAGTCAGGCCGACCATCTCTTCCAGGCGGTAGCGGTTGTCGTTTTTGTGCGATGACTCCATCGGTAGTTGGCTAGCGTTGCTCCCAAAACCCCTGTCGGCGTAATGCCTGCCAGAGTTTGTTCAGCTCGTTTTGCACGAGCGCCATGGCCACGAGCACGAGTGGCGGGAAGCCGTAGCTGAAAAGAGCTAACAGGAGACAGATGACGGGCAGCTCGCTTGTCGGTAGTCGCAACCGTCGTTTGACCCCGTTAATGAGCGACGGATATTTGTAACCGAGATAAACACCCCAGACCCCACAGGTCGCCAATGTCAGCAGTACATCCACGATGGGATGAGGCTCATCTTCAGGTGAGAGCCGACGGATATCCCGCCCCATTTTATAAAGCCAGATGACCCCATAGGCGCCGCAGGTGATGAGTGTAAGCAAGAGCGCCCATCCGATGCTCCGCTCCTGGCCACTGACACCGAAGAGGGGAGGGAACATCGTCGCCGGAGGATACGACTCGGTGCGCCAGCCAGGAGGCGGGGTATAAGGCGCCTCAGCTTCAACGACCGGTGGAGGCCGCAAGACGCTCTGGTAGCCGCTCGAGGCAAGATCTTCAGGCGAACGGGGTAGAGGAGCCCCACAGCGAGTACAAAATTTCGCTCCCTCCCGTACCCGCGCGCCGCAGTAGTGACAGTTCATGGGTCCGCTCCGTGAGCGACGCCAATCATGTCACAAAACGAATCGGGGAACAAGCACGTGCGGTTTGAAGTTGATTCGAGCGTTGTGAAGCTCTTCCGGTTTTCCCGGCCAGACATTATAGTTCGTAGCCGTGAACGATTCAGTGAATGTCATGGAGCGAAAGGGATTGCACCTGCTTGCCGGTGCGTGGCGCGCAGGCGGCCTGACGGGATTTTGGGCCCTTCTGCTGCTGGCGGTGGGACTACGCTTTTTCCATCTGACCACCAAAAACCTGTGGTTCGACGAAGCCTGGTCCTGGTATGAATCACAGAAGGCCATTGTGCCCATTATCGAAGAGAGCGCGGCCGACATCCATCCTCCGCTCTATCACCTGCTGCTCCGATTCTGGACGATGGCCTTTGGCCAGAGTCATCTCGCGCTCCGCATGCCTTCGCTCGTGGCGAATGTGGTCACGCTCGTCCTCGCATTCTTCATCGCTCGCAAAGTGATGTCGGAGCGGATCGCTCTTCTCACGCTCTTTTTCCTCACCATCTCGCCTCATCAGGTCTTCTATGCCCAGGAAGCACGAATGTACGCGCTCGTCACGGCGTTTTCGCTGGGCGCCACGTTCTTTTACCTGCGGTTGATCGAGGATTGGCGCTTCCGACGCGGCGACTGCATTGGCTATGTCCTCTGCACGACGCTGGCCCTCTATACCCATAATTTCGCCTGGCTCGTTGCGGGAGCTGTGATGCTTCACTTCCTGGTGAGCCTCCGTGAGCGCGTGCGGATGGAGCAGCCGATCGGGCCTCTTTTGCGCCGCTGGATCACTCTCCATCTGGTGATTCTGTTGCTCTTCTCGCCGTGGATCGGTCCCTTTCTCTTTCAGGTTGGAACCCGACCCCGACAGGGATGGCGCCGGCCGCTGACGATGGCGGGCGTTTTTCTCGAAGACCTTCTCTTTTTCGGGAAGATGATCGTGGGCTACTTTATCTTTCCCCATCAGGTGGGAGAAGCACTGCGCGATCTTCTGCGCGATCCATGGAGTGGTCGTCGGCTCGGCAGCGCGCTGAGAGTGCTTTCGCTCTATCCGGTGGCAGTAATCAGTTCTCTCATCCTGCTTGTGCGCGGGACGACGATGGCTGCGAGCAACCGGATCATCCCGATTCTCTTCTGGGTCCCGCTCGGTGCCGTGACCGGCCTTTTGCTCGTCGTGAAGCAGGGGAGCGATCTCGGTCGGTATCTCCTGCTCATTAGCCCGTTCTTTTTTATGCTTTTGGCGGCGGGAATAGACCGCGTGAGGTCGCTTTATGTGCGCGTGTTCGTCATCATGGCGATCAGCCTGGCCATGCTGTCGGGCCTCATGCGACATTATCAGGTCAGAAGCCACGATAGCGATTATCGGCCCGTCGCCTCCATCATCAGGGCTGAGGCGCGAGCGGGTGACCGGATCCTTGTTGATCCTGTCTACATGGGACGGTGCCTCCGTTACTATCTCCGCGAGGCTCCCCCGGGAACGGCTCTCCTCGAGCATCCGTCGCTTTCGCCCCTCATTCAAAAGCGCTTGGCGGTACCGGGCGCCGAACGGATCTGGCTCGCCCTCGATTACCGGTCGAGTCTGTTTCGTGCCCGGACTGACCAGATCGTCCTGTCCCGCGCGCCCTGGAAGGTCATCCGTGACGAACGATTGCCCGAGAAATCACCGCGCGTCCGGCTGATCTTACTGGAGCGAAGCGACCTTAGTCGCTTATGATTTCCCGCGACCGAGGGAGTATTATGTCACGAACGAGGACGGATGAATCTGTCCATCCAATGGGCTTTGTCGAGGAGGTTTAGTGATGAAACGATTGGCGCTTTTGCTTCTCGTGGTTTTGGTCCCGTTTGGTCCCATTATCGGATCGGGTGGGATAGGTGAAGGCTATGCTCGCCCTGAAATGCTGGTCGAAACCGGCTGGCTGGAGGCTCATCTGAACGATCCCGATGTCCGGGTCGTTGACCTTCGTTCGGCGAGTGCCTATGAGCGCGGGCATATCAAGAATGCGGTACTGCTCGACGAAACCATGTTGCGCAACGGAAACGAAGAGCTTCTCTATCTTCCTTCGGCGGCAGACGTTGCGGCGGTGATGAGCCGGCTGGGAATCAGCAATTCAACCCACGTCATCGCTTACGATGATGCGGGAGGGATCCGCGCTGCTCGACTCTGGTTGGTGCTCG